>JANLWM010000076.1:0-15974 GCA_031364525.1 Chloroflexota bacterium
GGACCAAGGTCAACCTCGAGATCGATTAGCGCCCCCGGCGGTCTGGCCTACCCGGACGATCAGCGTCTCGTGGTCGGCGTGATCAAGACTCCGCACGGTGTGCACGGCGAGGTCACCATCGATCCCCGCACCGATGTCCCCGGACGGTTCCGGGTCGGCGCGGTGCTCGATTGCGAAGGTCTCGGCCCCCTGACCATCGTCTCGCTCCGCGGGGCGCCCGACAAGCCGATCGTCGGCTTCGCGGGGTACGCCGACCGCCCCGATGCCGAGCCGCTGCGCGGGCGATCCCTTCGTGTCACGAAGGACGAAGCGCGAAAGGCGACGAAGGGCAGCTATCTCTGGGCCGACCTGCTCGGGCTGCAGGCCGAGACGCCCACCGGCGACGTCATCGGCACCGTCCGCGACGTGCTCCGCGCCGGCGAGACGGATGTGCTCGTGATCGCACGCACGAGCGGTGGCGAGCTGCTCGTACCGGCCATCGCGTCCGTGGTCCAGGACGTCGACCTCGTCGCAGGCCGGGTCATCGTCGCGCCGCAGGAGGAGCTGTAGTGCGCATCGACGTGCTCACGCTCTTCCCGAACATGTTCGACAGCCCCTTCGCCGAGAGCATCGTCGCGCGCGCCCGCGCGGCCGGGCAACTGGAGCTCGTGATCCATGATCTGCGCGGCTGGGCGCGCGATCGCCATCGGACCGTCGACGACGTGCCCTATGGGGGCGGCGCCGGGATGGTCCTCAAGCCCGAGCCGCTGGTGCCCGCGATCCGCGAGATCAAGGGCGGTGACGGACATGTCGTGCTGCTGTCCGCCCAGGGCAGGCGGTTCGATGAGGCGACGGCCCGGCGACTTGCGGGACGTGCCCACCTCGTCCTCGTGGCGGGCCACTACGAGGGCGTGGACGAGCGGGCGATCGAGAGCGATATCGATGAGGAGCTTTCGATCGGCGACTACGTCGTCACCGGGGGCGAGCTTCCGGCGATGGTCGTCATCGACGCCGTCGCGCGGCTGCTCCCTGGCGTCATCGACGCAGCGTCGCTCGAGGAGGAGTCGCACACCACCGGCCTGCTCGAGGGGCCGCAGTACACGCGCCCGCCTGAGTTCGAAGGCCGCAAGGTCCCGGCGGTCCTGGTGTCCGGCGACCATGCGTCCATCGCGAAGTGGCGGCGCGCGGAAGCGGTCCGTCGGACCGCGGAGCGCCGGCCCGATCTCATCGACGCGGCGGCGCTCACACCGGCTGAACGGGCCAGGCTGCCGCGACCCGCGGCCAAGGCGACGGTGCCCGATGCCGACCTGGTCGCGGCGTATCGCTCGGGCGTCGGGTCCTACCGCATCGCTGCGCACTTCGGGATCTCACCGGCGACCGTGCGCTCACGCCTGCGTGCCGCCGGGGTCCGGCTCCGCGCCGCCCGGAGCACGCCACGCGGACCGACGCCAGCCGAGGTCGCGCGGATGCGGGCGACCGGGCTCACCGTGCGCGAGCTCGCTCGTCACTACGGCGTGTCGCACGTCACGATCCTCGATCGGCTCAAGAAGGACCGGTCGAAATGAGCTATCATTCGATGACCCCGTGAGCACTGTTATGTCAATGAACGACGTCATGAAGACGCTTGCCTCCGAACAGCTCAAGGCCGACCTCCCAGAGGTGCGGCCCGGAGACACCGTCCGTCTCTCCGTGCGCGTCGTCGAAGGTGCCCGCGAACGGCTCCAGGCCTATGAGGGCACCGTCCTTCGCGTCCGCGGCGGGGGTGTGAACAAGCAGATCACCGTGCGCCGGATCGCCAGCGGCGTCGGCGTCGAGCGCACTTTCCTGGTGCATTCGCCCCGGCTCGAGAAGATCGAGGTCATCCGCCACGGACACGCTCGCCGGGCGGCGTTGTACTTCCTCCGCGACCGCGTCGGCAAGGCCGCGACCCTCCGCGAAAAGCGTCGCTGATCTAGCGGCGGCGAACCCGGCTCCGCCGGGATCGGGATAATTCCGGTCGTGCCTTCACTGCGTTTCGAGAAAGCTCTCTGGGATCAAGGCCTCGCCCGGGTCGTCGGAGTCGACGAGGTCGGCATGGCCACCCTCGCCGGACCCGTGGTCGCAGCGGCCTGTCTGGTCACTCCCGACGTCCGCCTCATCCGGGCGGTCCGCGACTCCAAGGTCCTGACGCGGCAGCAGCGCGAGGAGCTCGTCCCGGAGATCCGGGCGCGCGTGACGCGGATCGGCATCGGTGCGGCGTCGGTCGCTGAGATCCACCGGTTGAACATCTATCACGCGAGCCATCTCGCGATGCAGCGGGCGCTCCGGCAGATCGGCGACTACGACCACGTGCTGGTCGACGGTCGGAAGATCATGGACCCGACCTTCGCACCGCTCAAGCACACGGAGATCGTCAAGGGCGATACGAAGTGCTTCTCGATAGCGGCCGCGTCGATCATCGCGAAGGTGACGCGCGACACGCTGATGAGCAAGCTGGCGGCCCGATACCCCGGCTACGGGTGGGAGCACAACTGCGGCTATCCGACGATCGACCACCGCAACGCGCTCCGGGAGCTTGGGGTCACCCCGTTCCATCGCCAGGACTTCGGGACGGTGAAGGTCCTGCTCCTCGGGGAACAGCTCGAGCTGCAGGTCGCGATCGCGTGATCACGCTCCGCGCGTTCCGCGACGACGACCTTGCCACCATCGTGCGCCTGTCCAATGAGTCTTACCCGGACTATGGCTGGACGGTCGAGGAGCTCCGGCACATGGATTCGGACTGGCGTCCCGAGGGCTTTTTCCAGCGGCGGATCATCGCCGAGGTCGCCGGCGCTGCGGTCGGCTACAGCGAGATCTCCCAATCGCGCGGCCAGTTCGTGCCCGATAACTACACCCTCGACGTCGTCGTGCGTCCGGAATCGCGGCGGCAGGGCATCGGCAGAGACTTGTACGCCGACGCCGAGCAGGTGCTTCGGTCGCGCCGGGCGCGTTGGGCCAGGAACGCGGTCAAGGAGTCGCTCGCCGAGAGCATCGGATTCGCGAGGATGATCGGCGCCGTCGAGCTCAAGCGTGATTGGGAGTCGCGTCTCGATCTCACATCGTTCGATCCCACCCGGTTCGCGACGGCTGCCGAGCGGGCCGCCGCGGCGGGTGTCCGCATCACGACGCTGGCCGAGGAGATGACGACCGATCCGGCTGCGGTCCGGAAGGCCTACGAGCTTCATGCGGTCGCACGGCTCGACGTACCGGGGCTCGATCCGGCGACGCCTTCGCCATTCGAGCGCTTCGAAACGGAGGTCCTGCACGCGCCGTGGTCGCTGCCGGACGCGTACTTCATCGCCATCCGCGACGGGCGCTATGTCGGCGAGTCCTCGCTTGCCAGGGAGGGCTCGGATCCGACGTTGATCCACCAGAACCTCACCGGGGTCCTTCGTGACGAGCGCGGCCGGGGCATCGCGATGGCCCTCAAGCTCAAGGCCGTCGAATATGCGCGGTCGCACGGCCTGAAGCACATCCGCACCTGGAACGATTCGCTGAATCGGCCGATGCTCGCGATCAACGAAGCTCTCGGGTTCGCGAGGGAGCCGGCCTGGATCACGTTCGGCAAGGACCTGTCCACCGGTTAGCCGACCACCGCGGGACGGGTAACGACTAGCCTGCTCCCACGTTGTCGATACACAAGGTGCGCAGGCTCTCGCTCGTCGTCGCGGCCGTGCTCGCCGTGGGTGCGCTCGTGCCGCTGCCCGCCGCCGGCGCGACGGGCTTCCACACCGCATGGGTCGACGAGGACCCCTGGCCGACGCTCGCAGCGGGAGCCCAGACCGTCTACACGTTCCACTACCGCAACACCGGGACCGAGACCTGGCAACGTGGTGTCGCCGGCCGGCAGGTGAACCTCGCCATCGCCGGCGATTCCCACCGCTTCGCCGATGCCGGCATGGCGGTCAACTGGCTCGCGCCGGATCGGCCCGCCACGACCTCCGAGTCCAACGTGCCGCCGGGCGGCGTCGCGACGTTCACCTTCACGATCCGGGCGCCGTCGGGTCAGGGTCGCTACGTCATTCCGGTCCATCCGGTGCTCGAGGGCGTGACGCACCTCGAGGATGAGGGCGCCTACCTCGTGGTCACCGTCGATTCCGGCTTCCACAGCCGCTGGCTCAGCGAGTCGCCGTGGCCGACGCTCGATCCCGGTCAGACGAGCGCCCCGGTGACGGTGGCATTCCGGAACAGCGGCACCCGCACCTGGACCAAGGGCGACCCGGCCACGCAGGCCAATCTCGGCATCAACGGCGACGACCGCTCCCAGAGCTTCCTCAACGCCGGGTGGCTCTCGCCGGATCGGGTCGCGGCGCAGAACGAGGCGAGCGTCGCGCCTGGCCAGACGGCGACCTTCACCTTCCAGATGCGCGCTCCCAGCGTCGCCGGCACGTATCAGCTCCACCTTCGGCCGGTCATCGACGGGGTCACCTGGATGGAGGACGAGGGCGTGTTCATGGCCCTGGCCGCGCGCGGCGGAGGCGCACCGAGCGTGACCGCGACGGTCGTGCGGCGAGGGCTCTCATCGCCGTGGGATATCGCGTTCGCGCCGGACGGGCGGATGTTCGTGACCGAGAAGTCGGGAAACATCCTCGTCTTCGCGAGCGGCGCGCTCAATGCGACGCAGCTCTCGAACAACGCGGTGAGCAGCGTGCGAGCCGATGGTGAAGCAGGGGTCATGGGCATCGCGCTCGACCCGGCGTTCAACGCGAACGGGTTCGTGTACGTGTGCGCGTCGCGCACGGATGGCGGCTGGGTGAATCAGGTCCTTCGTTATCGCGCCACCGGCAACACGCTCGCCTTCGACGGCTACGTCATCCGCACAGGGATGTTCGCGGGCGGCAACCACGATGGCTGCCGGATCCGATTCGGCCCGGACGGCAAGCTCTGGGTGACCATGGGAGAAGTGGGGAATCCCGCCTTCTCGCAGAATCCGAATGCCCTCAATGGAAAGATCCTGCGGGTCAATTCGGATGGCTCGATCCCGGCGGACAACCCGGTCATGCCCGGCGCGCTGGCCCGCACGGTCGTCTACACGATGGGCCACCGGAACCCCCAGGGCATCGCGTTCCAGCCCGGGACCGGGCTGCCGTACGCGATCGAGCACGCGCACTACGTGGACCACACCACCGGCGGAGCCTCGCACGCGACCGTCATGCGCCTTGAGGCCGGCGGCAACTACTCCTGGCCCAACGGCAGCGGCTTCGGCTACAAGGTCCCGGTCTGGCAGTCCCGCGACAACCCCTACGTCGCCACCTCGGGCGGCAGCTTCGTGTCGGATCCGAAGTGGGCGGGCTGGACCGGCAACCTGTTCCTCGGCGCGTTGAGCGGCGAGCGGCTGCTGCGGCTCGTGCCGAATGCCGACGGAACGTTCGCGACCGCGGAGTCCCTCTACGTCGGCGTGTACGGCCGGCTCCGCGGCCCGATCGAAGGACCCGATGGCGCGCTCTACGTCACCGGAGACAGCGGCATCATCCTGCGGGTAGCACCGAACTAGTCGCGCCCGAAAGTCGCGTCCGATCTACGTTCGTGGCTGATCCTCGGCGAGTCCTCGGCGACCTCGGTGAGGTCGCGGCCGCGCGTGCGCTCGAGCAGGCCGGGGTCCGCATCGTCGCGCGCAACGCGCGGACGCGCTACGGAGAGATAGACCTCATCGGTCACGATGGCCGGGGTGTCGTATTCGTCGAGGTGAAGACGCGGCGGCTCGGGTCGTTCGTCAGTGCCCGCGAGGCGGTCGGCCCGAAGAAGCTCGCGCGTCTGCAGGGTCTCGCGCTCGCGTGGGCCGGGGAGCATCGAGTGCACGGACCGCTTCGACTGGTCATCGCTGCGGTGACCGTTGATGGCGGCGGCGCGTCGGTGGAGCTGATCGAGGTCGCGGGCTAGGTCGGCCAGACGAGCCGAGTGACCTAGAGCGGACCACCGCTCGCGAAGATCTGCGCGCCGGCGATGAACATCGCGCCGAAGGTGGCGGCGATGGCGATCGCGGCGACGGCGACGCGCCGCAACGCGGACGATTGCGCGTGGGTGAATCGAGCGGACCCCGTGGATCCACCGACCGCTGTCCGTAGCGCAAGCGGTCGTGGCGCCGGGGCGAGGAGGGTCGCCGCGTACCCGCGCTCGAGGACCGCTGCGTCGAAGGACCCGCGTGCCTCGAGCCGGGCGATGAAGCGCGCGTATTCGGCGCGCGCGCTGTCGGGGTCTCCGGCGACCGCGTAGGCGGCCGCCAGGCGGCGATGCGCAGTGAGATCGTCCGGAGCGAGGCCGACGGCCGACAGCAAGGTCGCGATCGCTGCGGTGCGGTTGCCCGCGCGGCGCAGCGTCGCTGCTCCCTCGAGCAGTGCCGAAAGCTCGCCCGTCGTGACCGGTCCGATCAACCCTTGACGCTCCCCTTCGGCGTCGAGCCCGGTGCACCCGGAATCGGTCGCCGAGGCGAACGCTACGCGCAGCCTCCCCGAACGGTCAATGGGCCGGTACGCCGGTCCCGGCCGGAGGTCCTATCGCTCGGTCGCCCGCTGGAACGAATGATCGGGCCGTGGGCGGGGTGGCGAAGACGCTGGGCTGCGCCCTCTGGGGCCTCGAGACCGCGCTCGTGACCGTCGAGGTGGACGTCGCCAACGGGCTTCCGCACCTTGCGATCGTCGGCCTGCCCGACACCGCGGTGCAGGAAGCGCGTGAGCGCGTGCGGGCCGCGATCCGCAACGCCGGGTTCGAGTTCCCATTGCGGCGGGTCACGGTCAATCTGGCGCCCGCCGAGCGGCGGAAGGAGGGCGCGGGGTTCGACCTCCCGATCGCACTTGCGATCCTTCGGGCCACCGGTCAGCTGCGTACCGACCCCGAGGGGCTCTGCCTCGGCGAGCTCGCGCTCGACGGAGCGGTCCGCCCCGTGCGCGGCGCGATGCCCCGCGTCCGGCGCGCGATGGCGTCGGGGATCACGCGCGCGTATGTGCCGGTCGAGAACGCCGGTGAAGCCGCAGCGCTCGGCGCCGAGGCGATCCCGTTCGCCTCGCTGCGCGCGGCGGTCGACCACTTCCATGGCGTCGCGTCGATCGTCCCGGTCGCGCCGCCTCCGCCCGGACGTATGCCGAGGTGGCCGGTGGATCTCTCGGATGTCGTCGGGCAGGAGACGCCGAAGCGCGCGCTCGAGATCGCGGCGGCCGGCGGACACAACTTGCTGTTCGTCGGTCCGCCGGGTACCGGGAAGACCCTGCTCGCCCGAGCGCTCCCGTCCATCCTGCCGCCGCTCGATCCCGACGAGGCGATCGAGGCGAGCGCGGTGCACAGCGTCGCGGGGTTGATCGATCCTGAGCGTCCGCTGCTCGTGGCCCGGCCGTTCCGCGCACCGCATCACACCGCGTCCCGGCTCGCGCTCGTCGGAGGCGGGACCCCGCCCCGGCCGGGCGAAGTGTCCCTGGCCCATGCCGGCGCGTTGTTCCTCGATGAGCTCGGCGAATTCCAACCGGCCGTGCTGGACACGCTGCGCGAGCCGCTCGAGGAGGGTGCCGTCACGATCTCGCGCGCCGGTGGAGCGGCGACGTATCCCGCGCGGTTCGTGCTCGTCGCCGCGATGAACCCGTGTCCGTGCGGGCATCACGGCGATCCCGGTGCGGAGTGCACCTGCCTTCCAGACGCGATCGAGCGATATCGGGCGCGGATCTCGGGACCGTTGCTCGATCGCATCGATCTGCGAGTGCACGTCCCGCGCGTCCCGTACGAGCGACTTCGGTCGGATGATGGGCGCGAGGTGTCCGCGGTGGTCCGCGAGCGGGTGGGTGCGGCACGCTCGCGGATGTCGGGCCGGGGGGTCCGCACCAACGCGGAGCTCGGCATCGCCGGACTCAAGCGGGACTGCCGTCTCGATGCTGATGCCGACGCGCTGCTCGCGGACGCCATGCGGATGCGACGCCTCTCTGCACGCGGCTACCACCGTCTGCTTCGCGTGGCGCGGACCGCCGCGGATCTGGATGGCCGCGACCGCATCGCGGCCGACGACGTGGCGACGGCGCTGCTCATGCGGGCTGTCCCGTGAACAGGTGATCTGCCTTCGCCTCGACGACGCAGGCTACCCCGCGGCGCTCCACGATCTTCGTTCTGCTCCCGACCGCCTGTGGATCGACGGCGACCGTACGGTCTTCGATCGACCCGGGGTCGCCATCGTCGGAACGCGGCGAATGACCCCGTACGGCGAACGCGTCGCCCGGGAGCTCGCGACGGCCATGGCCCTGGCGGGCGCCGTGGTCGTGTCCGGCCTGGCGCCGGGCATCGACTGCGCGGCCCACGCGAGCGCCCTGGCCGCCGGAGGTGCGAGCATCGCGGTCCTGGGCGAGGGGATCACCTCATTTCTTGCTAACGCCGGTGGTCGCCGGCGCCGGCTGGCAGCCACCCTGCGCGGCCACGGTGCGCTGACGTCGACGTACCCGCCGGTGATGCCTGCGCAGGGCTGGATGTTCGCCAAACGGAACGTGGTGATCGCGGCACTCGCCCGGGCGGTCATCGTGGTCGAGGCGCCGGTGGGCTCAGGGGCGCTCATCACCGCGGCCGAGGCAGCGAAACTCCGGCGTCCGGTCTTCGCGGTGCCCGGGCCGATCGGCGCTCGCGCCTCGGAGGGCACGAATGCGCTCATCGCCGCCGGCATCGCGACCGCGTGTCTGGGCGCTGAGGCGGTCGGGGCTGCGATCGGCGTGTCCGCGAGCGTCCGCCGGGCACCAGCGCACGCGGTGCTCGAGGCCCTCGCGGCCGGCCCGTTGGACCTGGACGAGCTCGCGAGGTGCCTGCGCGTCGAGCGCGCGACGCTCCGCGCGCACCTCGCCGCCCTGCTGATGCAGGGTGAGGTCATCGATAGCGGGGACGGTCGCTACGCGCGGCGCTGAGCGGCGGTCATATCCCGGCGTGCGCTCTTGGCGCGGTAGAGCTCCTCGTCGGCCTCGTGCAGGGTGGCCTCGGGGTCCGTGCCCCGTCGCCACACCGCGGTGCCCGCGCTGACCGATGCGCCACCGCTCGCGGCGGACCCGGCGAGCCGCTGTTTGATCCGGTGCACGACGCTCACGGCCGCGGCGCGATCGGCGTCCGGTACGAGGATGACGAACTCGTCGCCACCGGTGCGTACCGCAACATCCTCGGTGCGCAGGACCGCTCGCAGCGCATCGGCGACCGCGCGGAGGAGATCGTCACCGGCCTGATGACCGCGCGCGTCGTTCACGACCTTGAGATCGTCAAGGTCCAGAGAGATGACCGCGAACGAGCTGTGGTGCCGCGTCGCATACGCGGTCATCCGCGTGAGCTCGTCGCGCATGTAGTGGCGGTTGTAGAGACCGGTGAGCTCGTCGGTGATGGCCATCTGGAAAGCCTCTTCCCGCTCGCCGGCAAGCGTCTCCGTGCGGGCGGAGAGGGCGCGTCGGGTCTCGCCCGTCGCGCGGGCCGTGGCGGCCGCGAAGAATGCGATCGTTCCCAGCTCGAGGACTCGGGTGACGGTGAGGTCGCGTAGCGCGTCGCTGCGCGCGGGATCGCCGATCGCGAGTCCGAGGATGGCGACGGCCGAGAGCGCGCCGAGCGTGAGCGTGTCCCGCACGCTGCCGGACAGGATCATGACCAGCACCGGCAACAGGTAATAGGGGAAGTACACCGACGACACCCCGTTCGTGAGCCCGAGCATCAGTGTCATCACGCCCTGCGCGAGGCTCGCGGCGACGAGGATCCGGTGAGCCCCGAACGCGCGCCTCGGGACGAATGCGAACCAGCCGACGCCGAAGAGGATCACGAGGACGCTCGTGAGCAGCAGCCCGGCGCGGTCGACCGGATGGGTCGTGGGAAGGACGGCGATGATCGCGAGCACGGCGGCCAGTCCGAAGACGATCGCGATGCTGGCCGACCGCACCCGCGAGCGGTAGGCGGCATGGGTGGCGTCGGCCTCAGCCCGTCGCGGTGCTTCCTCGGTCACTGCGGCGCGACGCGCACGATCCGGTCGCCGGAGCCGTTGCTGGTGGTGAGGTACAGGGCACCGTCGGGGCCGAGGACGATCGACCGGAGGCGACCGTACTTCTGGTCATACAAGACCTCTTTCGGGACGACGCTCGTCCCCGTCACCTCGAACCGGCGGAGGTCCTGCTCCTTCAGCGTGGCGATGAACAGCGAACCGGACCACGATCCCCAGCGGTCTCCGGTGACGAAGGCCGCGCCGCTCGTCGCGTAGGTGGCGGTGCCGGAGGTCCAGATCGGATCGGTGAAGCCGCGGGCGACGCCACCGGTGCCTTCCTGGTCCGGCCAGCCGTAGTTCCTGCCGGGTCCGAGAATGTTGATCTCGTCGTTCGTCGTGGCACCGTGCTCCACCTCGAATGCGACACCGGTGCCCGGCTGGAAGGCCAGACCCTGCGGATTGCGGTTGCCCAGCGTGTAGGCATAGGTCCGTTTCGCGGCGCCGGGCAGGACGGGGTTGTCCTCGGGCACGCTGCCATCGGTGTTGGTCCGGAGGACCTTGCCGTTCAGGGTGTTCGGATCCTGCGAGAGCTTCCCGGCACCGTTCTCGCCCATGGTGACCCAGAGCTTGCCGTCGGGGCCGAATGCGAGCCGGCACCCATCGTGGATCGGTGCGGCCTGGATGCCGCTCCGGATCACGTAGCCATCGAAGGCCAGCGCGTCAGCCGACGCCTTGTAGCGGAGGATCTGGTTGCGCCAATCGGGACCGTCCCTCCGAGACGCGCAGACGTAGAGGAAGCCGTTCGACGCGAAGGCCGGGTCGAGCGCGATGCCCATCAGCCCTGCCTCGCCCATCGAGTGGATGTCCGGAACGCGCAGCGATCCGAGCTGCTTCGCGTTGGCCTTTCCGCTCTCGAACATGAGGATCGTGCCCATCCGCTCCGTCACGAAGAGGCGGCCGTCCGGCGCGAAGGCGAGATCCCAGGGGACCGAGAGGCCCGACTGAACGACCGTATCGGTGAGCACCGGCGCGCCGCGCAGGCGCAGCGTCTCCCCGGCGAGGCCCGGCCCGCCGGCGCACCCGGCGAGAAGGACTGCCAGCAGGGCGACGCGCGCGAACGTACGGATCTCGTTCACCACCGGCCATTCTGACAGCGTGAACTGCGACACTCTCCCTCTTGAGAGTGACGCAGGCATGAGAGAAGAGCCCCGCCGGATCGCCGGTCGCCTTGAGGCGAGCCTGCGGATCCCTGACGCTTCCCCGTTGGGCATCGCGGTCGTGAGCCACCCGCTCCCGACGCATGGCGGGACCATGCGTAATCCGCTCGTGGCCGCCATCGCTCGCTCGCTCGCGGCCGCCGGAGTCTCCGTGCTGCGGTTCAACTTCCGCGGGGTGGGGGAAAGCACCGGTGAATGGACCGGCGGCGTCGCAGAGGTCGATGACCTGGCGCTCGCGATCGCCGAGGCCCGGGCCATCGCACCCGGCCTGCCCCTTGCCCTGTCCGGATTCAGCTTCGGCGCCGTGACGACGCTTCGCTGGCTCGCGAACGGCGGCCACGCGGACGCGGTCGCGCTCGTCGGCGTCCCGTTGCGGTCGGTCGCCTTCCGACCCGAGATGCTGCCGCCGGTCCCCGATGGGACGTTCATCGTCGCGGCGGAGCTGGATCAGTTCGGGACCGCCGACGAGCTGCGGGCCGCGTACCCGCGCGCGCACATCGTGACCATGTCCGGCGTCGACCACTTCTTCGGCCGGCGGCACAACGAGGTCGGGTCGCTCATTGCAGGTGAGATCGCGACGGCCCTCGGGCTCCCCGGCCAAGACGCATCACGCATCAAATAGACTGACGCTTCCATGACCGCAGAAACGCCGACAGCGAGCCCGTCATCCGCTCCGAAGAAGGCGCGGAAGCGCATCCTCACGGGCGATCGTCCCACCGGCCGGCTCCACCTGGGTAACTACGTCGGGACGCTCCAGAATCGCGTGAAGCTGCAGGACACCCACGACACGTTCCTGCTCGTCGCCGACTATCACATGCTCACGACCCGCCTGGACCGGCTCGACGAGATCGGTCGCAACGTGCGGGAGGTGGTCCTCGACAACCTGTCGGTGGGCGTCGACCCCGAGAAGGTGACGATCTATCTCCAATCCCTCGTTCCGCAGACCACCGAGATCCATCTGTACTTCTCGATGCTCGTCACCGTGTCGCGCGCGCAACGGATCCCGACGCTCAAGGAGCAGATGCGCGACCACGACATCGCGCAGCCGTCGTACGGGCTGTTGGGCTATCCGATCCTCCAGGCCGCCGACATCCTCTGCGTGAAGGGCGATCTCGTTCCGGTCGGCAGGGACCAGGAGTCGCACATCGAGCTCACCCGCGAGATCGCGCGTCGCTTCAACGAGCAGTTCGCTCCGGTGTTCCCGGTCCCGGACGCGCTCATCCCGAGCGATCTCCTGCTCCCCGGCACCGATGGCGGGACCAAGATGTCGAAGAGCTTGAATAACGCGATCGATCTCGCCGACGATGCGGTCACCGTCAAACGGAAGGTCATGGGCATGTACACCGATCCGGCGCGGATCCGGGCAACCGATCCGGGCAAGGTCGAGGGCAATCCCGTCTTCGCCTATCACGATGCCTTCAACACGGACCAGGCCGAGGTCTCCGATCTCAAAGAGCGCTACCGCGCGGGCAAGGTCGGCGACGTCGAGGTGAAGCAGCGCCTCATGGCCGTGCTCGAGACGTTCCTCGGTCCCGTCCGCGAGCGCCGGGCCCGCTACGAGCGCGACCCGAAGATCGTCGATGAGATCATCCGGACCGGGAGCGAGCGTGCCCGGCGTGAGACCCAGCAGACCTTGCACGACATGCGTGCGGCCATGCGGCTCGACTACTTCGGCGAGTAGTGCCCAGGCTGTACGCCCTCGTTCTGTCGGGCGGCGCCGGGACCCGGCTCTGGCCGCGGTCCCGCCGGCGAAAGCCGAAGCAGTTCCTCGACCTCTTGGGTGAGCGCACCCTGCTCCAGGACACCGTCGATCGGGTGGCCGAGGTCATCCCGAGCGAGCGGATCTTCGTGGCGGCGCCGCCGGAGCATCGTGGGCTCATCCACGAGCAGCTGCCCGAGCTCCGCACGGATCACGTCGTCATCGAACCGTACCCCCGTGGCAACGCCGCGGCGATCGGTCTCGCGATGGCGGCGCTACACGCGTTCGATCCCGACGCGGTCGTGGCGGTCCTGCCCTCCGACCACGTGGTGACCAAAGCGTCAGCGTTCCGGAACGTGCTGCTCTCGGCGACCGCGGCAGCCGAGGCCGGCTGGCTCGTCACGATCGGTATCGCGCCCGAGAGCGCCGACACGGGCTTTGGCTACATCGAGGCCGGCGAGCGCCTCGCGGTCGGCGGCCCGGTCCCGGTGCACAAGGTGCGGCGCTTCATCGAGAAGCCGAAGCGGGATGCCGCGGAGAAGCTCGTCGCGGCCGGCGGTCACTTCTGGAACGCCGGGATGTTCGTCTGGCGGGTCGACCGGATCCTCGAGGCGTACCGGGAGCACCTTCCGAAGACCGGAGCCGCGCTCGACGCGTTGGCGGAGGCGATCGGCTCGCCGCGCTACGAGAGCGTGCTCGCCGAGGTCTGGGAGGAAACGGACCGGACCACCATCGACTACGGCATCGCCGAGCGGGCCAAGAACATGGCCGTGGTCCCGGCCGACATCGGCTGGCAGGACGTCGGGAGCTGGAGCCGGCTCGCCGATATCGCCGCGGGCGGGCGGGTCGTGGCCGAGGAGCACATCGAGGAGGGCGGCTCCGGGACCTACGTGTACGCCCCCGGGAAGACGGTCGTGACCATCGGGGTGAGCGACCTCATCGTCGTCGAGACCGACGATGTCCTGCTCATCGCGGCGAAAGACCGATCCGAGGAGGTAAAGGCGGTCGTCGACCGGCTGACCAGGGAAGAAAAGGAACATTTGCTCTAGTTCCGGCCGTTTTGGCGGCCCTGGTTGCCGCCGCTGGTACCGTGGAACGTGGGGAGGCGCCTGGAAGGGCGCCTTTTTCTCTGACCGAGGTGAAATGGCAGTAGCCAAGCAGGCAAGCAAGCGCGCTCCGAAGGCGCCGTCGAAGACGGCCGCCGCGATCGCGGCTGCCCGCGAAAAGCTCGTCCCGGCGGCCACGACCGACCGCCCGAACGACACGGTGTCGACCGACGAAGAGGCGGCCCCGAAAGCTCGGAAGGGTGGCGACCTCGTCATCGTCGAGAGTCCGACGAAGGCGAAGACGCTCGGACGGATGCTCGGCCCGGGGTTCACGGTCGAGGCCTCGTTCGGTCATATCAGGGATCTTCCGAAGTCCAAGATCGGCATCGATCCCAAGACCTTCGCCCCCGAGTACGTGATCCCGCCGGATTCTGAGAAGCACGCCCGGCTCCTGAAGCGCGAGGCGAAGTCCGCCGACCGGGTCTGGCTCGCGAGCGACCTTGACCGCGAGGGAGAGGCGATCGCCTGGCACGTCGCGCAGATCATCAACGTGCCCGCGTCGAAGCTCCGCCGCGTGACCTTCCACGAGATCACCCCCGACGCGATCGCCGAAGCGTTCCGGTCACCGCGGCAGATCGATCAGGATCTGGTGGACGCCCAGACCGCCCGGCGGGTCGTGGACCGGCTGGTCGGCTACACGATGTCGCCGCTCCTCTGGAAGAAGATCCGGTATGGCCTTTCGGCCGGACGGGTGCAGTCGGTCGCGTTGCGGATCATCGTCGACCGCGAGCGCGAGATCCAGAAGTTCAAGCCCGACGAGTACTGGTCGATCGACGCGCTGCTCGCGAATCACGCGGGCGAGACGATCAACGCCGAGGTCATCCTGCACAAGGGCCACAAGCTCACGATCGGGAACGCGGCCGACGCGGAGAAGCACCGGGCCGCGCTCGCCGACGCGCTCTACACGGTGGCGAGCCTCGAGAAGCGCGAGTCATCGCGCAGCGCCGGGGGTCCATACACGACCTCGACGATCCAGCAGGACGCCTCCCGGAAGCTCGGGTACTCCGTGAAACGGACGATGGTGCTGGCGCAGCAGCTCTACGAAGGCGTCTCCCTCGGGCCCGATACGCCGATCGGTCTGATCACGTATATGCGAACGGACTCGCTGCACATGGCCGAGAGCGCCTTGAAGCAATCCAAGGACGTCATCACGAAGGAGTTCGGGGCCGAGTACGCGCTCGAGAAGCCGCGTCACTTCAAGACTCGCAGCAAGGGTGCTCAGGAGGCTCATGAGGCCATCCGGCCGACCGACCTCTCGCGCACACCGGACCGGATGAAGCGGTTCCTCAACAAGGACCAGCTGCGCCTCTACACGCTCATCTGGCAGCGCACCCTCGCATCCCAGATGGCGCCCGCGAAGTTCGAGAACACGCGTCTCGATGTGAGCGCCGACGGATACACGCTGCGGGCGAACGGCCGGCGCGTCACGTTCGACGGCTTCCTCCGCGTCTATCAGGAGGGGACCGACGAGCCGGAGAAGGTGGTCGCCCCCCTTCCCGCGGTCGTCGAGGGCGAGGAGCTCAAGCTGCTCGGACTCGATGCGACCCAGCACTTCACGCAGCCGCCGGCGCGCTACAACGAAGCCTCGCTCGTGAAGACGCTCGAGGAACACGGCATCGGCCGGCCGTCCACCTACGCGCCGACCATCTCGACGCTCGTCGATCGCCACTACGTTCGCAAGGACCAGCGTGCGCTCGTGCCCGAAGACGTCGGCTTCACGGTCGTCGACTTCCTGACCGAGCACTTCCCGGACATCGTCGACCTCGGCTTCACCGCGCGGATGGAGCTCGACCTGGACCGGGTCGCGGCCGGCGAAGTGGAGTGGGCGCCTGTCGTCCGCGAGTTCTTCGTTCCGTTCGAGGCGCTCGTGAAGGAAAAGACGGCGTCAGTGAACAAGTCGGACGTGACCGAGCAGGCCACCGACAAGATCTGTCCGAAGTGCGGGCGGCCGGTGATCATCAAGCTCGGGCGCTACGGACGCTTCTATTCCTGTACCGGCTTCGTGAAGGGAAAGAAGGGCCAGCCCACGCCGCCCGGCGGCTGCGACT
>JANLWM010000094.1:0-1627 GCA_031364525.1 Chloroflexota bacterium
TCGTCGCCATCGCGAGGCTCGACGAGCACGTCGTCCTCGCGGCGCTCCGGATCGTTCATCTAATTCCCCTCAACGGCTCGCACGAGGTCGGTCATCAGGCGGCCGATGAAGGTCACCGCGCCGATCGAGCGGGCGTAGTCCATGCGCCTTGGTCCGACGATCCCCACGTAGCCGACCACGCCGTGCGCCCCGCCGTAGCGGCCGAACACGAGGCTGCAATCGAGGAGCGGCTCGACGCGGTTCTCCGCGCCGATCGCGACGTGGACCTCACCCTCACCGATCCCCGGCGGGAGGAGCTCCGTGACGCGCGTCCGGTCTTCGAGGAGCGCGACCATCTCGCGAAGCCGGGCGGGATCACCATGACCGAACTCGGGCTGGGCGAGGATGTTCTGGATGCCGTCGTAGTAGACGTCGTGCGACCGCGCGCTCTCGGTCTCGGCGAGCATCCGGGCCAACGCCTGCACGATCTGGCGCGAAGCGCCCCGCTCCGTCGAGAACGCTTTCGCGATGCTCGTCGCGTCGCCACCGTGATGAAGCTCGGTGAGCCGCTGGCCGGCCGCGCGCAGCTCGTCGGGCAATGCGTGGTGCTCGAGATCGAGGAGCTGCTGGAGCACCGTGCCGCCGTCGAGAACGGCGACGATGAGCACGCGCCGCTCCTGGATCGGCACGACGTCGACGTGCTTGAGCACGCTCGTCGCCCCGGCCGGCGGCGTCACGATGGAAGCTTCCGCGCTCAAGCGCGCGAGCGTGGAGGCCGCGAGGCGGAGCCATTGCGCCGTGTCGCGCTGGGCCTGCTGGAACTGATGGCTCACGGTGAGCTGCTCCTCCGGCTGGAGTGACGGATCGGGCATCAGGCTCTCGATGAAGAAGCGGTAGCCGAGATCGGTCGGGACCCGCCCGGCGGAGGTGTGCGGATGGGTCAGCAGACCGAGGTCCTCGAGCTCGGCGAGCTCGTTCCGCACGGTGGCCGAGGACAGCGGCAGGCCATACCGGCGCACGAGCGCACCGGACGCGACCGGCTGCGCGGTCGTGATGAACTCGCGGATGACGGCGCGCAGGATCTCCCGCTGCCGGTCGGCCAGCTCAGGGAGGGCCGCTCGCTCCTGCTTCTGTGGCTCGTTGCGGTCGATTTGGGTCATTTAGCACTCTCCCCTCGAGAGTGCTAATAGGCTACCAGCCCTCGTGGCAGCGGTCAACGGGTGGCATGGCCCAGGCCGACCGAGCCGCAGGAGGCACGGGCCGTGCTCTGTAACGGCGTGCAATTTCGCGTGCAATTCGAAGGAGGAGAGCCGCCGCATGTGGACCGAGTTTCGCGCCTTCCTGGTCAAGACGAACGTGCTCGTGCTGGCCATCGCGTTCATCCTGGGTATCGCCTTCGCGGGGGTCGTCAGCTCATTGGTGAAGGACGTGATCATGCCCCCCGTCGGCATGCTCCTCGGGAAGGTCGACTTCTCGAATCTCTACCTCAACCTCTCGGGCGGCACCTATCCGTCGCTCGCGGAAGCGCAGAAAGCCGGCGCCGCGACGATCAACTACGGGATCTTCATCAACACGGTCATCGCCTTCATCATCGTCGCGTTCGTCGTGTTCCTCATCGCGAAGGCCCTGATCAAGCCCGCCCCGCCGG
>JANLWM010000099.1:0-2459 GCA_031364525.1 Chloroflexota bacterium
GTCGAGCGCGCGTGGATCTTGTCCTCGACGAGGTGGTGCAGCTTGAGCATGTAGATGTAGCCGACGGTGACGTCCTCTTCGAACGCCCGGCCGCTGCGGCCGTCACGGAGCTGGATCTTGCCGCTCTCCGGCAGACCGGCCTCACGCAACGTCGCCTTGATCGCCTCTTCCTTCGCGCCGTCGAAGACCGGTGTCGCGACCTTGAACCCGAGGGCCTGCGCGGCCCACCCGAGATGCGTCTCGAGGATCTGGCCGATGTTCATTCGGCTCGGAACGCCGAGCGGGTTGAGGACGATGTCGACGGGCGTACCGTCCGGCAGGAACGGCATGTCCTCGACCGGAAGGATCTTCGCGATGACGCCCTTGTTGCCGTGACGGCCGGCCATCTTGTCGCCGACCGAGATCTTCCGCTTCTGGGCGATCGCGATGCGGATGAGCTTGTTCACGCCGGGCAGGAGCTCGTCGTTGTTCTCACGAGAGAACACCGCGACGTCGACCACCTTGCCGTGCTCGCCTGAGGGCAGGCGGAGCGAGGTGTCCTTCACCTCGCGGGCCTTCTCACCGAAGATCGCGCGGAGCAGGCGCTCCTCGGCCGTCAGCTCGGTCTCGCCCTTCGGCGTGATCTTGCCAACGAGGATGTCCTGCGGTCCGACCTCGGCACCGATGTACACGATGCCGTTCTCGTCGAGGTCGGCGAGCGCTTCCTCACCGACGTTCGGGATGTCACGGGTGATCTCTTCCGGGCCAAGCTTGGTGTCGCGGGCCTCGGACTCGTACTTCTCGACGTGGATCGACGTGAACTTGTCTTCCTGGACGATCCGCTCCGAGAGGATGATCGCGTCCTCGTAGTTGCCGCCCTCCCAGGGCATGAAGGCAACGAGGATGTTCTGGCCGAGCGCCAGCTCGCCATGGTCGGTGGAATACGAATCGGCGATGACCTGCCCTTCGTCGACGCGATCGCCGACGGACACGATGGGGCGCTGGTTGTAGCAGGTGCCCTGGTTCGTGCGGACGAACTTCTGCAGCTTGTAGCGGTAGGCGTCGCCGGCGTCCTCTTCGACCCAGATCTCGTTCGCGGACACGGACCGGACGGTGCCGCCGGCGCGGGTCACGATGACCTGGCCGGAGTCCTTCGCGGCGCGGTACTCGATCCCGGTGCCGATGATCGGCGACTCGGGCCGGATGACCGGCACTGCCTGACGCTGCATGTTCGAGCCCATCAGGGCGCGGTTCGCGTCATCGTGCTCGAGGAACGGGATGAGCGCGGCGGAGACCGAGACGATCTGCTTCGGTGACACATCCATGAACTCCGCCAGGTCCGGCGTGGACTCGTGGTACTGGGCGCCGCGGTGGACCTGGACGCGCTCGTCGATGAAGTAGCCCTTCGGGTCGAGGTGCGCGTTGGCCTGCACGACCGTGGCGAGCTCCTGCTCGTCGGCCGTGAGGTAGACGATCTCGTCCGAGACCCGTGGCTTCCCGTCCGCATCCTTGACCAGGCGCCGATACGGGGACTCGATGAAGCCGTAGGGGTTCACGCGACCGTACGTCGCGAGCGAGCCGATGAGGCCGATGTTCGGGCCTTCCGGCGTCTCGATCGGGCAGATGCGGCCGTAGTGGCTGAAGTGAACGTCCCGGACGTCGAATCCGGCACGCTCGCGCGAGAGGCCGCCTGGCCCGAGGGCCGAGAGGCGGCGCTTGTGGGTGAGCTCGTCGAGCGGGTTGGTCTGCTGCATGAACTGCGAGAGCTGGCTGCCCCCGAAGAACTCCTTGATGGAGGCCACGACCGGCCGGATGTTGATGAGCTCCTTCGGGGTCGCCTTCTCGGGCTCGACGATGGACATGCGCTCGCGGACCACCCGCTCCATGCGGAGGAGGCCGACACGGAACTGGCCCTGGATGAGCTCGCCGACCGCGCGCACCCGGCGGTTGCCGAGGTGGTCGATGTCGTCGGGCTTCCCGAGACCGCGGTTCAGCTCGATGATCCGGACGACGATCTTCACCAGGTCGTCGTTCGTCAGCGTGCGGGTCGTCATCGGCAGGTCGAGGCCGAGCTTGCGGTTCAGCTTGTAGCGGCCGACCTTCGCGAGGTCGTAGCGCCGGAAGTTGAAGAACAGCGCGTTCACCAGGTTGCGGGCGTTGTCGATCGTGGGCGGGTCGCCCGGACGCAGACGCTTGTACACCTCGACGAGACCTTCGTTCGTGTTCTGGGTCGGGTCCTTGTCGAGGGTCGAGGCGATGTACTGGTGCTCGGGGTCGAGATCGACGGTCGAGAAGAGCGCCTTGACCTCTTCGCTGGTGGAGTACCCGATCGCGCGCAGCAGCGTGGTCACCGGCAGCTTGCGCTTCCGATCGACCTTCACCGAGATGACGTCCTTGTTCGACGTTTCGAACTCGAGCCAGGCGCCGCGGTTCGGGATGAGCTTTCCGTAGTAGAGCTGGCGGCCGGTCGTCGGGTCGTC
>JANLWM010000104.1:0-2977 GCA_031364525.1 Chloroflexota bacterium
GGCCGCCCATCGAATGGCCGAGGACGTGCGCCGGTCCGAGACCAAGCGCATCCATCAGGCCGACGGCATCACGCGCGAACAGCCGCGTCGAGAACGGTTCCGCCGACGCGGGGGTCGAGCCCGTGCCTCGGTGGTCGAAGATCAGGACGCGGTGCCGATCGAGCAACGGCTCGACGAATCCCGGCGGCCAGGTCTTTCCCGGATAGCCGGTGCCGGTCACGAGGACCAGGGGGACGCCTGCGCCGCGCAGCTCGTAGGCGACCGGTTGCCCGTTGATATCGATCGTCTGCATCGCGGCCAAGCGAATTGTAGACGCTGTGCTCCAGTTCGGCTACATTTCTGCGCGGGTCCCGACCGTCGGCGACCGACGGCGGGAGTGAGGTGTGGACGCATATGAGGTTCATTTCGAACGCTTCGACGCGTAGTGGCTGGCTCGCAACGATCACGGCGGCAGCACTGCTCATCGCTGCGTGCGGTGGTGCATCCACCGGCGGCGCGACGACCGCGCCGGCGGCTTCCGCGAGCGCCTCGGCAGATCCGAACGCGCTGCCAAAGCCGGAGCTCACGAAGATCCGAATCGGGATCAGCACGCCGAACGAGCCGGTCCAGTTCGCGGAGAAGCTCGCAGACTACCTCGGCTTCTATCAGAAGTACGGTCTGACCCCGGAGATCACCGGCTTCGAAGGTGATGGCAAGACACTGCAGGCCCTCGTCGCGGGCCAGCTAGACCTGATGGTCGGCGGCTCGTCGACCACGGTGAACTCGATCGTCACCGACACCCCGCTGAAGATCGTCGCGATGAACAGCACGACCCTCGACGACGGCCTCTTCTGCACCTCGGCGATCAAGACGGCCGCGGACGTGAAGGGCAAGACCGTCGCGGTGAGCACCTTCGGCGGGACCTCGCACGGTTCGGCATTGCTCCTGCTCAAGGGACTTGGCCTCACCGCGAAAGACGTCACCATCACGCAGACCGGCAACGAGGGCACCCGGATCGCCGCGCTCAAGGGCGGCTCCGTCGGCTGCGCCGTCGTCGGGATCAGCCAGAAGGCCGCGCTCGCGGCACTCGGTCTCAACGTCGTCTTTGACCTCTCCACTGCGAAGCTCCAGTGGGGCCGCAGTGGCCTGATGGCCCGTACGGACTTCATCGCCAAGAACCCGAACACCGTGCTCGCGGTCGTGGCCGCGACGCTCCTGGCCCAGAACGCGATGTTCGCGGACACGGCCAACGCGACAGCGAAGTTCGCCGAGTTCGCGCAGCTCAAGCCCGACGCCGCGAAGACCGCGGTCGACGCCTTCCTCGGCTACGGCACGCGGTCGATGATGTTCTCCGCCGACGCCCTCACGGCGCCGCGCGACGTCCTCGCGACCGTCAACCCCGCAGTGGCCAACGTCGACGTCACGAAGGCGATGGACCTGAGCTTCCTCAACAAGCTGAAGGACAGCGGCTTCTACGCCGCGAACAAGATCCCGCTGAACTGATCTCACCGAAAGCGCAATGAGCGGATGCCCCCGCGGCTGACGCCGCGGGGGCATCTCTTGTCACCGGACCCATCGCGATCTGACGTAACTGGGAGAAGGAGTTCCGCACATGGCGACACGTTTCGGCCTGCTCATCCCGCACTTCGGTGTGGAGGCTGATCAGGATCTGCTCATCAAGGGCGCCCAGCTCGCCGACCGCCTTGGATTCGATTCGCTCTGGGTGCGTGATCACCTTGTCTTCCATCCGCACGGCATGGAGGGTACCGACCGCACGTTCATCGAGCCGTTCGTCGCGCTGACGTATCTCGCGGCCGCCACCGAGAAGATAGGGCTCGGCGCACCACGATCATCCCGTTCCGCAACCCGCTCCACATGGCCTACAGCGTCGCATCGATGTCCTGGATGACCCGCCGCAGGTTCGACCTCGGGATCGGCTCCGGAAACTTCCAGCACGAGTTCGAGGTGATCGGCCAAGGGTCCGTCGACCGCCCCGCGATGATGAAGGAGCACGTCCTCATCGCCCGGAAGCTCTGGGCCGGCGAGACCGTCGAGTGGCACAGCGACCTCTACGACTTCTCCGATGTCGACCTCAAGCCGCAGCCGGTGCACCCGGTACCGGTCTGGTGGGGCGGGGCAACGCCGGCCTCGGCCCGTCTCGCGGTCGACTTCTGCGAGGGCTGGATCCCCGGCCGCATCACCTTCCCGACCTACGAGGAGCGCGTGAAGAAGATCAGGCAGATGGTCGAGAAACAGGGAAAGAAGATGATCATGACCGGCGCGGTGCCGGTCACGAGCATCGACACGACCACCAAGGCCGCCATCGACCGGATGAACGTGCCGGGGCTCATCAAGAACGCGAACGCCCAAAAGTGGTGGAACAAGCCCGAGTCCGGCGAGTTCACGAAGATCGAGGAGCTCGACGGCTCGATCCTCGCCGGGACGCCCGACGACATCGTTCGGGGCATTCAGCGCTACCAGGAGATCGGATGTGACCTGCTCGTCTTCGACTTCCGGATGCGCTTCCCGGACTGGCTCGAGCAGATCGAGACCCTTGCGCGCGATGTCCTGCCCCGAGTCTCGGACCGCCAGCCCGCGCTGAAGCACTAGAACATGAAGACGACGACCACGACGCAGGTCACCCACTACGAGATCCAGAAGAAGCGGCGTGAGTCGCTGCTGGACGAGTGGAAGGGGTATCACAAGACCGTCATCAAGCGGAGCGACGTCGTCATGCACGACGGGCCCGGCCGCCGGATGCGCAGCGGCGTGTACGCCGGCTACGACGGCGATCGTCCCACGAAGAACCTTGACGCGACGCTCCACGAGATCGCGCCCCACACGACGACGACCGTCCACCGCCACTCCTGGGACGCCATCGAGTTCATCGAATCCGGTACCGGCTGGACCGAGATCGACGGGCAACGGATCGAATGGCGGCCGTGGGACACTCTGCACCTGCCCAGCTGGGCCTGGCACCGGCACGGGAACGACAGCG
>JANLWM010000089.1:0-5076 GCA_031364525.1 Chloroflexota bacterium
ATCGTCGACCATGCGACCCTCCAGCGGGAGATCGCGACGCCGATCTGCCTCGATGAGTCGATCCACACGGCCGACGACGCCCGGAAGGCCATCGAGATCGGCGCGACGAGGATCATCAACATCAAACCGGGCCGCGTTGGCGGGCACTCCGTCGCGAAGCGCATCCACGACATCTCTGCCGAGCGCGACATCCCGGTCTGGTGCGGCGGCATGCTGGAGTTCGGGATCGGCCGCGCCCACAACGTGCACCTGGCGTCGCTCCCCAACTTCAGCCTGCCAGGCGATGTGAGCGCGTCCGAGCGTTACTTCGAGACCGAGATCATCGGCGAGCCTTTCACGGTGGAGAGTGACGGGACGATGAAGGTGCCGACCGGCCCGGGCATCGGGGTGACCGTGCTCGAGGACGTTATCCGGAAGCTCGCGCTCCAGACGAAGGAGTACCGGCCGGCGTAGGAGCTGGAGCCTCCTCGGGCCAGACGATGACCTCATCGATGACGGTGCCGAATGCATCGACCAGCCGCACGTAATCGCCTCGCGCCCAGATGAGTCGGGCCCCGTTCAGCGGCCCGGCGGCGTACACGTGCTTGCGGCCTTGCGTGAGGTCGTCGGCGAGCGGGTGCATCGCCGCGCGGATACGCGATCCGGAGTGGATGCGATAGATCTCGCCGGCCTGGACGAAGGCGGGTGAGCCCCAGGTGTAGACCCAGTCCCACTCGATGGGCTTGGCGATCTCCACCTTCCATAGGGGGTGCACCCGCTGGACGCGCCAGTTGGCGAGATCCGTGTCGAGATCGACCGCGATCTCCACCCACTCGAGGTTCGACGCGTCCACGCCGGTCCCGGCCGGAGCCGCCTTGATCGACAGGATGCGCGCCTTGTTCGCGACCACCGGCTTGAAGTCCGCCACGAGCGGAACGCTAGCATTTGCCGCCGGACCAGCGCGTGATGGAGGGACGACGATGACCGAGCACACCCGCGCGCTCCTGGCGGAGATCGCCGGCACATTCATGTTCTTCGTGATCGGCGCCGGATCGATCATCGGGACCGTAGCGGCAGGCTCGCCTCCAAATAGCCTGCTCGTCATCGCGTTCGCGCATGGCCTCGCCCTCGCGATCGCCGTGTCCGTGTTCGGGGCGATCTCCGGCGGCCACTTCAATCCCGCGGTCACCCTGGGACTCGCGATCGCGCGCAAGCACCCGTGGTCCCGTGTGCTCACGTACTGGGCGGCCCAGCTCATCGGCGCGGTCCTTGCCGGCCTGGTGCTGCGGCTGTTCTTCGAGCCATACCTCGCCGCGGAGACCGCCACCCACCTGGGCACGCCCGCGATCGCACCTTCGGTGAGCGCCGGCCTCGCGGTCGTCATCGAAGCGGTGCTCACCCTGTTCCTCATGTGGACGGTCTTCGGAACGGCGGTCTCGCCGGACGCCCCGAAGATCGCGGGCTTCGGCATCGGACTGATCGTCACGGCTGACATCCTGGTCGGCGGACCGCTGACCGGGGCCGCGATGAACCCGGCGCGCCACTTCGGCACGGCCGTCGTCTCTGGATATCTCGACAACTGGTACGTCTACTGGATCGGGCCGTTCATCGGCGCGGCGCTGGCCGCGCTCTCGTACCGCTACCTCTTCTCGTCAGCACAGGAGCGCGAGCCGCTACCGGTCATACCCCCCGCCTCGCCCGTCGCGGGTGAGGCCGGTCTCGGAGATCGGACCGAACGGCTCGGCTGAGCTCCGCTGAGCAGGCCCCGCCTGAGGAAAGGTCGCGATCACCGTGTGACTTCGGTCGGACGCGGGCACCGCTTCGCAGCGCGCAAAGGAGATACATGATGGACACGCAGACACGACCGTACGCAGCACGCTTGAACATTGACTACCCGGAACGGCTTGACCGGCTCACCACATTCTTTCGATTGATCTGGAGCGTTCCGATCCTCATCCTCGCGAGCATTCTCACTTCTTCGGGGGGCCAGTCCGTGATGACGGACGGCGGTCAACGTGTGATGAGCGGCGGCGGAGGGATCTCCGGCGGGCTGTGGGTTGCGACACTGCTGATGATCGTGTTCCGGATGCGGTATCCGCGTTGGTGGTTCGACTTCGCCTGCGAGCTGACGCGCTTTACCGCGCGGATCGGCACCTACCTCGCGCTGCTCACGGACCGGTATCCGTCAACGGTCGACGAGCAGTCGGTGCATCTCGAGATCGAGTACCCCGACGTCGGTCGGGATCTCAACCGTTGGCTGCCACTGATCAAATGGCTGCTGGCGACCCCGCACTACGTCGTGCTTGTCCTGCTATGGCTTGCCGTGGTCGTTGCGGTGCTGGTCGCGTGGGTCACGATCCTCGTCACTGGTCGCTATCCGCGAGGACTCTTCGACTTCGTGGTCGGAGTGGGGCGATGGAGCCTTCGAGTGGCCGCGTACGGATTCCTGCTCGTCACCGATGAGTACCCGCCCTTCAGCTTCCGATAACAGCTGGGCGGACTAGGCGCGAGTCTGCTGGTGAAGACCGGTGAGGGGCGAGGGATTCGAACCCTCGACCAAGGGATTAAAAGTCCCCTGCTCTACCGCTGAGCTAGCCCCCCGGCGAGTTCCCCGGACGATTTTCGGTCTTCTCGCCTTGAGGATAGCCGGGTGTTTTTCGCCGAGAGCAGGCGATTTCTTCGAGTGCGTGCACCGCTAGCCGGCGGCCGTCAGCGGATCCCCTTCAGCAGCACGGCCAGCGTCACGTCGAGGCGCTTCGCGAAATGCGAGAGCGCGGCGAGCGATGGCGCCACGCGACCGGTCTCCATCTTCCAGACGTACTGACGCTGGAAGTACACGATCCCCCGCGCGCTCTGACCGAGCTCGGCCATCGTCATCCCCTTCTTCTCGCGGAGCAGGCGGATCCGCTTGCCGACGGCGCGGAGCAGCTTCGCCTCCCCGGGCACGTCCGGATTGACGCGCGCCGGCATCAGCGGCGTCCCGTCACGAAGTCGAGCATCGCGGCGATGACCTCGGGGCCATAGGGCGCGTGGAACATTCCGATGGAGTGCTCCTTCGCGCCGAACATGAGGAGGGTCTTGGGGCTGTCGCACAGGTCGAAGGTGTGGAGGACATGCGGCGCCGCGCCCATCGTGTCCTCGTTCGCACAGATGAACAGCTTGCGTCCGCTGATCCTGCGCGACAACGCGTCATCCACTGCCTGGACCGGTGCCGAGATGCTGACGACGCACTCGATGTCCCCCTCGAACGACGACGCGAGGACCGCATGTCCACCCATGGATGCGCCGACGAGCGCTATCTCGGTCGCGCCGGACCGTTTCAGCCACGCCTTCGCGGCGCGGAGGTCGGCCACCGTCGATGCAGGCGTCGTCGTGCCCGTCGATCCGTCGTAGCCGCGGAAGTTGAGCGCGAGCGCGGGCACGCCGCGAGCCACGAACTGCGGTGCGATGTCGCGCCACCCGGTCGCATCCCAGCTTTGGCCGTGGCAGAGGATCGCAACGCGCTTCGCCGGAAGCGAGCCATAGAGGTCGGCCTGAACGGTCTCGCCCTCGCTCTCCAGCTGCACGGTCCGCGGGCGGGCGTCGTTCACCGCCCAATGGTGCTACAAAAACCGCGATGGCTCGAATGATCGATCCTGGCATCGAGCGACGCCTGGCCGATGTGGCCGGGGCATTCCCGATGTGGGAGACGACGAAGGACGTCGTCGACGAGTTCATCGACCTCGCGCTCAACTACCGGCAGAGCGGCCACCCGGGCGGGTCGCGATCGAAGGTCCACCTCCTGCTCGCGCTCATGCTTTCCGGGGCGATGCGCTGGGACGTCCTTCGCCCATGGCGGCCGTTCGGTGACCGCTTCGTGCTGTCCGCGGGCCACACCGTGCCCCTGATCTACGCCACCCTCGCGGTACTGAACGAGGCCATGCGCCTGCGGCACGAGCGGACCGGCGACGCGCGTTTCGCGTTCCCCCATGACGGCCACTTCGCGCTCACCTGGGAGGACCTCGTCCTGCTGCGCCGCAACGGCGGTCTGCCGGGGCACGCGGAGATGGGCGGGAAGACGCTCTTCCTCAAATGGAACACCGGTCCCTCAGGCCACGGCATGCCCCCGGCCGCCGGCGAGGCGGTCGCGCTCAAGATCGCCGGGTGTGAAGAGGTCAAGGTCTTCGCGGTCGAGGGCGAGGGCGGCCTGACGCCCGGCGCGTCGCACGAGACGCGCAACTCGGCCTGGGGGCTCGGCCTCTCCAATCTCGTGTTCCTGCTCGACTGGAACGACTTCGGGATCGACGAGAACGCCGTGTCCAGCGTCGTGCCTGGCGGTCCGGCGGAGTGGTTCGGGGCGTACGGCTGGCGGATCAGCGGCACGGAGCGCGGCAGCGAGTGGGACGACGTGACGCGGGTCGTGCTCGACGCCGCGCGCGGCGAGAACCCGGAGCGCGTCCCGTCCGTCGGCTGGTTCAAGACGCGGAAGGGCCGCGGCTACCTGAAGTACGACTTCAAGTCCCACGGGTCGCCACACGCGATGAACAGCGAGCAGTTCTGGCAGCTGCGCAAGGAATTCATGGCGCGGCACGGCGTCGAGTACGCCGGCGTCGACGGACCCGCGCCGGCCGACGCCGCCGCGATCGCCGAGCAGGCGCGCGCGAACCTCGCGGTCGCGGCCTCGGTGCTGCGTAGGCGGACGGACGTCGTCGACTACCTCACCGATCGCCTCAGCGAGATCGCGGCCACCGTGCCGGACACGATCCCCAGCTTCACGCTGGGCGGGAAGGGCGCTGCGATCTTCGACGACGAGACGATCTACGACTACGAGCGGTACCCGCCGGCGATGTACGCCAAGCCGGGCGAGAAGAAGCCGAACCGCGCGGCGCTCGCGACCTGGGGCTCGTGGGTCAACAGCTACGCCCGCAGCACGTACGGGCGGCCCCTGTTCATCGCGATGTCGGCGGACCTCGCGGAATCGACGAACATCGCGGGCTTCATGAAGGGCTTCGAGGGGACCGAGGGCTGGGGCTGGTATCAGCGCGACAGCAATCCCGGCGGCACCCTGCTCCCCCAGCAGATCACGGAGTTCACGAACGCGGGCATCGCCTGCGCGAT
>JANLWM010000146.1:0-1797 GCA_031364525.1 Chloroflexota bacterium
TCTTCGCCGCGCAGAAGGACGCCGAGGTCGATGACGTCACCTCCGAGCAGATCTACGGCGTGGCGACGGTCGCCGAGATCGTGCGGCTGCTCCGGATCCCGGACGGGAGCGCGCAGGTCATCGTTCAGGGTCTGCAGCGCGTCCGCATCACCGGGTACACGCCGGAGAGCCACTACTTCCGGGTCACCTTCCAGCCGCTCGTCGACCATGTCGGTGAGCCCGTGGAGCAGGAGGCGCTCGTCCGGAGCGTGAAGAGCCTGTTCGGCGACTACGTCGAGAACGGCGGCTCGATCGTTCCCGAGGTCGCGATGACCGCGAAGAGCACGGACGACCCGTCGCACTTCGCCGACCTCGTGGCCCAGAGCCAGGACCTGACCATCGAGCAGCGGCAGCAGCTGCTGGAGATGGAGGGCGTCATCGAGCGGCTCCGGTTCCTGTCCGTCTTCCTCGCGAAGCAGAACGAGATCCTGCAGATGAAGGCGAAGATCCAGAGCGACGTGCAGCAGACGCTCGACAAGACGCAGCGTGAATACATCCTGCGCGAGCAGATGAAGGCGATCCAGAAGGAGCTCGGCGACGACGACGGAAGCTCCGAGATCAACGAGCTTCGCGAGAAGATCGAGGCCGCCGGCATGCCCGACGAGGTCAAGGAGAAGGCCCTCAAGGAGATCGGCCGGCTGGAGAAGATCCCGCAGGCCTCTCCGGAGCAGGGCGTCATCCGCACGTACGTCGACTGGCTCATCTCCGTCCCGTGGAAGAAGGCGCCCGAGGACGACTGGGACATCGCGGAGGCCGCCCGGATCCTCGATGAGGATCACTACGGCCTGCCGAAGATCAAGGACCGGATCCTCGAGTACATGGCGGTCCGCAAGCTCTCGCACGAGCTTCGCGCGCCGATCCTCTGCTTCGTCGGCCCGCCCGGCGTCGGCAAGACGAGCCTGGGCAAGTCCATCGCCCGTGCCATGGGCCGCAAGTTCATCCGCATGTCGCTCGGCGGCATCCGGGATGAGGCGGAGATCCGTGGCCACCGGCGCACGTACGTCGGTGCCCTGCCCGGCCGCATCCTCCAGAACATGAAGACCGCCGGCGAAACGAACCCCGTGTTCATGCTCGACGAGGTCGACAAGGTCGGCGCGGACTTCCGCGGCGACCCCAGCTCCGCGCTCCTCGAGGTCCTCGACCCCGAGCAGAACAGCACCTTCTCTGATCACTATCTCGAGGTCCCCTACGACCTCTCTCGGGTGATCTTCATCACCACGGCGAATGTCGAGGACACGATCATCCCGCCGCTCCGCGATCGGATGGAGATCATCCGGCTCGCCGGCTACACCGAGGACGAGAAGCTGCACATCGCGACGGGCTACCTCCTGCCGCGTCAGCTCAAGCAGCACGGCCTGGAGAACGGGCGGCTCACGATCACTCCGGCGGCGCTCAAGGACATGGTCCGGCTCTTCACTCGCGAGGCCGGCGTCCGGAATCTCGAGCGCGAGATCGGCACGATCTGCCGCAAGGTCGCTCGGCAGATCGCCGAGAAGAAGGTGGAGAACGTGACCGTCGATTCGGGCGACGTCTCCACGTATCTCGGACCTGAGCGGTACGACTTCGGCCTGGCCGAGGAAGAGGACCAGGTCGGCGCGGTC
This sequence comes from Chloroflexota bacterium, assembly GCA_031364525.1. Classification (GTDB taxonomy): domain Bacteria; phylum Chloroflexota; class Limnocylindria; order P2-11E; family P2-11E; genus UBA4735. The sequence continues at coordinate 1,641 of JANLWM010000146.1, forward strand.
ACCGGTGTCTCGGTCTCCGAATACGGCGGCGACGTCCTCACCGTCGAGGCGACCGTCATCGACGGGAAGGATCTCGACTTCATGCTCACCGGCCAGCTCGGGAAGGTGATGGAGGAATCGGCCAAGGCCGCCCTCAGTTACGTGCGCGGTCATTACG
>JANLWM010000201.1:0-13142 GCA_031364525.1 Chloroflexota bacterium
CCAGCAAGGACGCTTCCTCGCCGGAGAGGAGCTCTTCCAGGACGATCGCGCTGCCCGACAGTGCGCTCGAGGCGAGCGCAGCTTCCGCCGCCGCGCGGTCGCGGGCCACGATGACCCCCTTGCCGCCGGCGAGCCCGTCGGCCTTCACCACGACGGCGCCGTCGCGTAACCCGAGGCGCGCCGTGGCCGCGTCGGGGAAGACGCGGAACGATGCGGTCGGCACGCCGGCCTCGGTCATGACGTCCTTCGCGAACGACTTGCTCCACTCGATCCTCGCGGCCGCACGCGATGGGCACACCACCGTGACGCCCGTGCGGCGGAGGGCGTCCCCGATCCCGGCGGCGATCGGCTCATCGGGTCCGACGATGACCAGGTCGATGTGAGACGCCGCGATGTGCTGCTCGATCCGGTCGGTGCGATCGAGGGGAAGATCGACGAGTCGCGCGAAGAGCGACATCGCGGGCGTGCCCGGGATCGCGTCGATGGTGAGGACGCTGTCACAACGGGCGAGCCGCCACGCGATCGCGTACTCCCGCCCGCCGCCACCGAGCACGAGCGCGTTCAGGCCCGCTCCGCCGTGGGTCCGCCCGGGGCTGCGCTGCGCGCGCTGCGCGGCAATGATCTTTCGGATCCGCGCGCCATCATTGAAGAACCGCACTGCTACCGGCTCCCGCTCTTCATTCCCATTCGATCGTCGCCGGCGGCTTGGAGGAGATGTCGTAGACGACGCGGTTCACGGCGGGCACCTCGTTCACGATCCGCGTCGAGACCTTGGCGAGCACCTCATAGGGGAGCCGGGCCCAGTCGGCCGTCATGAAATCCTCGGTCGTCACCGCGCGGAGCGCGACGAGGAAGCCGTAGGTGCGGAAGTCACCCATCACTCCGACGCTCTGCACCGGCGTGAGCACCGCGAACGCCTGCGCGACGCTGCGATAGAGATCGGCGGCCCGAAGCTCCTCGAGGAAGATCGCGTCCGCGCAGCGAAGCGTGTCGAGCCGCTCTTTCGTGAGCTCGCCGACGATCCGGACGGCAAGTCCGGGACCCGGGAACGGGTGCCGCCAGAGGATGTCCTCGGGAATACCGAGCTCGGCGCCGACCCGGCGGACCTCGTCCTTGAACAGCCGGCGGAGCGGCTCGACGACTTCGAGCGACATCACGTCCGGCAATCCACCGACGTTGTGATGGGTCTTGATCCGTGCGCTCGTCTTGCTGTCCTTGGAGCGCGACTCGATGACGTCGGGGTAGATCGTGCCCTGGATGAGGACGTCGATCGTGCCGAGCCGGGCGGCCTCTTCTTCGAATACGCGGATGAACTCTTCGCCGATGATCGCGCGCTTGCGCTCCGGGTCCGTGACGCCGCTGAGCTTCGCGAGGAACCGCGCCTCCGCGTGGACCGGGATGAGCCGCAGCCGCGGACCGAACGTCGCGACGACCTGCTCGGCCTCGTGCTCGCGAAGCATCCCGGTATCCACGAAGACGCAGGTGAGCTTGTCGCCGATGGCCCGCGCCACGAGCGCGGCCGCGACCGCCGAGTCGACGCCGCCGGAGAGCGCCAGGACCGCACGGCGATCTCCGATCACGCGTCGCAGCTCCGCGACCGACTCCTCGACGAACGCTGCCGCTGTCCAATCGCCCGCCGCGCCGCAGACCTGCAGCACGAAGTTGCGCAGGATCTCGGCGCCGCGCGGCGTGTGCGCGACCTCGGGGTGGAACTGCACGCCAAAGCGACGCGCGCCGTCGCTCATCGCGGCCGCCGCCAGGCGGTCGGTGCTCGCGACGGGGTGGAATCCGGCGGGCAGGGTCCGGACCGAGTCCCCGTGGCTCATCCAGGCCCGCTCCGCCTCCGACAGCCCGTCGAAGATCCCTGAGCGATCGTGCACCGCGAGGACCGCCGGCCCGAATTCGCGCTTCCCTTCGGCGACGACCTCGCCGCCCGGCAGCAGGTGCGCCATGAGGTGCATGCCGTAGCAGATCCCGAGCACCGGGAAGCGGCCGTCGAGGATCGCGGGATCCACGAGCGGGGCGTCCTTCTCGTACACGCTTGCCGGGCCACCGGACAGGATCACCCCGATGACACCACGGGCCCCGAGCTCGGCCGCGGTCACGTCGTGCGGGAAGATCTCGCAGTACACGCGTGACTCGCGCACCCTCCGCGCGATGAGCTGGACGTACTGGCCGCCGTAGTCGAGGACAGCGATGGTCTGTCGTGCCGACGCCATCTTCAGTATTGGGTCGCACCCGTGAAGTTGAACGAGGCCAAGCGCAGCGCCGGCACGCGATAGGAGCTCACCTGAAGGCCGAACTGCTCGCCGGGTACCAGGAGCGCGAGCTCGGAACCGATGCCGAGCGTCCCGCCGAGCGCATCGTGGTACGACTGCGTGAAACGGAAGTTCTTCACCGGATACGCGATCTCGCCGTCCACGATCGCGAAGGTCCCGTCGCGGGTCATGCCGGTCACGATCGTGCGGAGCTGGTGGACCCACCGCGTGTACCAGAAGCGCGTGACGAGAACGCCCTTCTTGGTGTCCCGGATGAGCTGCTCGCGCGTGCGGTCACCCGGCTCGAGACGCAGATGCATCGGTGCCGCGGGCTGGAACGGATTCGCGGGCAGCGCGTGACCGGTGTTCCGTTGTTTGGTCCGGTACGCGGTCCCTGAGTCGTACACGACCGCACGCGCGATCCCGTGCTCGATGAGGGTGACGCGCTCGGAGGGCTGACCTTCGAGATCGAAGGCCCGCGGGAGCCCATTCGGATCGAACGGGTCGTCGACGATCGTGATGTCGCCGGTGACCTTCGTCCCAAGCTTCCCGATGACGAACGAGCGGCCCTCCTCGACGGAGTTCCCCGTCAGCTGACCGCCAAGGAAGCTCACGATGTCGCGGACCGCGTACGGCTCAAGGACGACCTCGTGCGCACCGGGTGCCAGGTCACGCGGCTTCTGCGCGGCCTTCGCCTTCTCCACCGCCTCGCGCGCGCAGCCCGCGACATCGAGCGCGCCGAAGTCGAGCGCGATCCGTTGCGCGAAGGCCGACCCGGCGTCGCCGATCGCGGCGAGCTCGGCGTCGCTCGTCGTGGCCGGGGCGTAGGCCCACACCCCGAGCGAGCTCGCGATGGCGAGCTCCTGCACGCTCGTGGACACGTATCCGGCCGCGGTCAGCGACGCGGCGCGCGCCGCATCGCAGAGCTGCTTCGCCGCGCGCGCGCGGTCCAGCGGGGTGGCCTGCGCCGTCCGCTCCACGTACGCGCTGGGCGCGGGCCGCAGGCCGCGGTCGCTCGGCAGCCCACCGAACGTCGGGTTCTCCGGGGTCGACCGGGCGAGGTCCGATGCGTCCTTCGCGGCACGCCGGATGCCTTCGTCGTCCAGGCGGTCGGTCGTCACGGTCGCCACCCGCGTGCCCCGGACGACGCGCAGCCGCAGCTCCGCCTCGCGGCTCACGACGTTCTGATGGATCGCCGCGTTCGCGAACCGCGTGAGCGCGGCGTTCCGCGTGACCACCACGGCCTCGGCGGAGTCGCCCTCGCTCGCTTTGAGCGCCTTGTCGCAGATGGCCCGCAGCTCGCGTTCGCCGAAGAGGACGGTCATTCTCTCAACCTCGCCTTCGGCGAGACTGGCTCAAGGCTGGTGGACTCGCGCCTCGCGGCAAAGCCGCTCGTCGCTCGGTTCATTTCACGACCCCGACCTGCACGTTGCGGAAGCGGGCCGGCGCCGCGCCGTGGCCGGTGTGCCCGACCTGGCCGGGTTGGCCCTTGCCGCAGTTGGGCGTGCCCCACATCGTCCACTCGGACTCGGAACACACCGCGTCGCAGCTGCCCCAGAACTCGGGGGTGATGCCGGTGTACGTGGGATTCCGCAGCATCGCGCCGCGCTTGCCGTTCTTGATCTCCCAGCCGATCTGGGTGCCGAACTGGAAGTTCAGCCGCTTGTCGTCGATGGACCACGAGCGGTTCGTGTCCATGTAGATGCCGTCGTCGGTGTCGGCGATGAGGTCCTCGAGCGAGCCGGCGCTACCGGGCATCACCGAGACGTTCGTCATCCGGATCATCGGAAGGCGGCTCCACCCGTCCGCGCGCACGGTGCCGTTCGATACGGTGCCGAGCGCGGCCGCGGTCTCGCGCGACATGAGGTAGCCGACGAAGATCCCGTCCTTGACCGCCCACCCTTCGCTCGCGGGCACGCCCTCGTCGTCATACCCGAACGTGCCGAGGCCGCCCTTTCGGGTGGAATCGATGGCGATGTTCACGTGCTCGCTGCCGTACCGGAATGAGCCGAGCCGGTCGGGCGTGAGGAACGACGTGCCGGCGAACGCAGCCTCGGTGCCGAGGGCGCGGTCCAGCTCGATGGGATGGCCGCAGCTCTCGTGGCACTGCAGCATCAGCTGGTTCGAGCTGAGGATGATCGAGGTCCTGATGTCCTGCGGGCATTGCTTCGCGGTGAGGAGCGCGACCGCCTCGTCAGCGATGCGCGGCGCGTTCTGCACGAAGTCCCACTTGAGGGCGTACTCCCAGCCCGCGGTGTTCTGGCTCCGGCCGCCCGAGCCGGGGTACGTGCGGATCTGCTGTTCGCCGTCTCCGACCGATTCCGCGGCGATCGACGCGCCGGTCTCGTAGAGCGTCTGCGCGATGTCCGCACCTTCGCTCGAGACGAACAGCTTCTCCTCGCGCCAGATCTCGTACGAGGCTCGCGTCGTGCGCAGCGAGGGCTGGGCGTGCTTCATCGCCGCGTCGGCGTCGATGAGCAGCTTGACCCGGTCCTCGAAGCGCATCTTCCAGGGATCGATCTCGATCGGCGTCGTGTAGGTCGCGGTGGCAGGCTTCACTGGCGCGAGCCGCGCGTCCTCGCGTTTCGTGATCGCTGACGCGCGCGCGACCTCGACCGCGAGCGCGGCCACCCGGTCGGCCTCGGCCGCGGTGAGGATGGGCGAGGCGGCGAAGCCCCACGCGCCGTCGGCGATGGCGCGCACGGAAAAGCCGAAGATCTCCGAGCGGTCGACGCTATCGAGATGCCCGTTCTTCACCACCGCGTCCTCGACGGCCCGGCGAACGAAGCGAACGTCCGCGTACGAGGCGCCGCGGGACCGGGCGGTGTCGAGCGCGCGATGCGCCAGGTCCCGTTCGACGGAACCGAGCATCAGGAGGTACGGACCCGGTAGTTCGGTGCCTCGACCGTGATGCGGACGTCATGCGGGTGCGACTCGCGCAGCCCCGCGCCCGAGATGCGAACGAACCGCGACTTCGTCCGGAGATCCTCGATGGTCGCGGCGCCGGTGTACTTCATGCCCGCCCGGATGCCGCCGACGAGCTGATGCACGAACGGCTCGAGGGCACCGCGCGCCGGGACCCGGCCCTCGATGCCCTCCGGCACGAGCTTGCTGAACTCAGCGACGTCACCCTGCCCGTATCGGTCACGCGAGGTCTGGCGCGACTGCATCGCGCCCATCGAGCCCATGCCGCGGTACGACTTGAAGCGTCCCTCGTCCGTCTCGATCACATCGCCGGGAGACTCGTCCACCCCCGCGAAGAGGCCGCCGAGCATCACGGTGTGCGCTCCCGCGCCGATGGCCTTCGCGATATCGCCCGACTCCTGGATGCCGCCATCGGCGCAGACCGGGACGCCCGCATTCGCGGCGGCATTCGCGCAGTCGAAGATGGCGGTCACCTGCGGCATGCCGGCGCCCGCGACGACCCGCGTCGTGCAGATGGCGCCGGGCCCGACACCGATCTTGATGCCGTCCGCTCCCGCTGCGATGAGATCCTCCGTGCCGGCGGCGGTCACGACGTTCCCGGCGACCACCTGCACGCGGTGACGGGCCTTGATCTTCTCGACCATCCGGATGACCCCCGCGGAGTGCCCCTGCGCGATATCAACGAAGATCACGTCGACGCCCGCCGCCACGAGCGCGCTCACCCGGTCGTCCGCATCGCCGAACACGCCGACCGCCGCACCGACGCGCACGCCCGCAGCCTTGCATTCCTTGACCTGGCTGCTCTGCTCGTCGACCGAAAGGTTCCGATGGATCACCCCAAGCCCACCGAGCCGGCCAAGGGCGATGGCCATGCGCGCCTCGGTGACGGTGTCCATCGCCGCGGAGAGCAACGGGATATCGAGAGCGAGCTCGCGGGTGAGGAAGCTGCGGGTGGAGACCTGCGTGGGGAGGACGTCGCTGCGGGCGGGGATCAGGAGAACATCGTCGAAGGCAAGGCCTTCGGTGCCGAACTTCTCCTCTGGATTCACGCCGCCCTCACCCGCTCAAGTGTACCGAGCGGGACGGTCCTACTTCGCGAGCGATATCGCCGAGGCGCTGTTCGCGCTCGCGTTTCCGGCCACGTCGTTGGTCGTGAGGTAGAAGCAGTACTTCGAGCCCGAGACCAGTCCGCCGATCGTCGTGCTCGTGACCACGCCGACGGAGGTGGCGTTGGGATAGTTCGCGACGGTCGTGGCCGGGCAGGCCGCAACGACACCGCTCCGGTGGATGGTGTAGCCGGCGACGCCGGTGCCGCCATCCGTGCCGGCGGTCCAGGAGACGAGGATCTGACCGGCGCTTGCGCCCTTCGCCGCGGTGAGCGCCGTCGCGGCGGTCGGCGCCGTGCGGTCGGACTTGGTGCTCTTCACCCCGCTGTTGCCGGAGGTGAAGAAGCCGGCGCCCTGGGCGATCTTGGTCTGGACCACGTACTCATACGTGCCGTCGGAGCCGGGGGTGTCGCTGTAGGTCAGGCCGGCGCTTGTGCCGACCTGGCTGTAGGGGCCACCGACGGGGCCGCGCATCACGAGGTAGGTCAGGGTGTGCGAGCCCGCCGGCGAGGTCGTGGCGGTCCAGACCAGGTCGATCTGGCCGGCCGGCTTGGACGTCGCGCTGGTGAAGGCCGCCGGGGGCGTCACGTTCTGGGTGTTCCAGCTCTGATTCGGGTTCGTGGTCGTGCCCACGAAGCTCGCACCGGTGGAACCGGTCGAGAAGCCGATGATCGCCGTGCTCACGAGCACGACGAACGCTGCGGCGAAGATGCGCTCTTTCATCTAAGCGGCCCGCACTTTCGCGGGGGTCTGCTGGAGCCAGCGCTCGTGCTCGTCCCAGATCCGCTGCGCCTCGGCGTTCATCGCCGTAATGGTGCGGACCGGGGCCGGCGCCAAACGGGTGATTTTCGTGGAGGGGGCCTGAGCGGCGACCGGCTGGTCCTTCTTGAGGAAGACCATCGCGGCGCAGGCGAAGAAGATGATCGCCGCCACCAGGGTGGCGCCCAGGCGCCAGATGTACTGCATCCAGGCGACCGCGTAGCCGACACCCGGCACGGCGAGCTTCACCAGGCCGACCCGGCCGGGGAAGCTGAGCGGCTCCGGGTCGGTGACGGTGTTCGCGTCGCCCTTGGTCGAGAACATCGCGCCGTTCGCGCTGCCCTCCACCCCGACGATGCGGTGGGTGGTGGTCTGGTCGTAGTGGTCGAAGGTGATGATGTCGCCGAGGCGGAGCTTGTCGGCCGAGACCGGTTCGTCGATCACGAGGGAGCCCTTGTGGATCGTCGGCTCCATCGAGCCGCCGGTCACGACGAAGGTCGCGAGACCCATGGCCCGGACGCCGACGAAGAAGAGCGAGAAGGCAAAGAGCACGACGATGAGGCTTGAGACGATGATCTTGATCACTGCGGTCATTTCGTTGTGCTCCTTTCAGTTCCTTCGCTCTTCGCGGCTTGGGGGGTGGGACGGTCCCGATCGCTCGGGACCGCCCCGGTGGAGAGTTAGCGGGCGGTGCCGGCGAGCTGCGTCGCCGTGTAGGTGATCGTGAAGTCCTGCGTGAGCGCCTGGAGGGTGTTGCCGGCGGCGACCGGGAGGGAGAAGTCGAAGGTCAGGGTGTCCGTGCCAGCCGCGGCGATCGTGCCGGAGGCTGCGAGGGCCAGATTCTTGAGGGGCCCGGTGTAGAGGGTCGTCGCGCCGCGCTTGACGGTGACCTGGAGGCCGTTCGTCGTGTCCGTCCAGAGGGCCGTGGACGCGGTCGCGGAGATGGCACCGGTGTAGGTGAAGCCGACGTTACCGCTGTTGGTGATCGTCACCGTGCGGTTCGCCGTGTCACCGGGCACCAGGTTGGTGAGCGAGATGAGGGACGCCGCCACGCTCTTGTCGTTGCTCGCGGAGAGCGTCGCCGACCCGAAGGAGTTGCTCGGGTTCGTCGTCGTCGCGGTGAAGCTCGCGCTCGACTTGTCCGCCGTGACCGTGAGACCGATCAGCACCAGGGCTGAAAGGGCCATGCCCGCGAGAAGCGCTGCTGGCTTACGCATCGGTTCGATTCCCTTTCTTTCTTTCCGCCCCGTTGGTCTGTTCTGTCTCGGCGGTGACTTGGGAGAAGAATGCGGTCCAGGCTCGCTCGCTCCATCGGGCGCAAGGGGGAGAGCTCATCCTCCGGTGGTACTAGAAGCCGGGGGGTCTGGTACTACCCCTCCCCCGGTCGGGTGAGCGGCTACGGGTACTGGGTCGCGGTGAAGACGAGCGTCAGGTCCTGGAGCAGGCCCTGGAACGCGTCGGACGCGCTCGTCGGGAGGGCGAAGGTGTAGCGCAGGAGCTCGCTGCCACCGGGAGCGAGCGTGCCGGGTCCCGCCAGCGTGCCGAGCCCGGACAGGGAACCGGCGTACAGGACCGCTCCGCCGCTATCGGCGACGGTGAGCTGGAGCCCGTCGGTCAGGTCGGTCCAAAGGAGCGTGCCGGCGGTCTGGGTCGCGGAGACCACGTAGCGGAACCCGAGGGTCCCGGTGTTCTTGACGGTGATCGTCCGGCTGATCGTGTCGCCGGGCACCAGGTCACCCAGGGTCACGCTGGCCACAGCGCCCCGATCCGTCGACACCTGCAGCACCGGCGCGGGGGAAGCCGACGGCGTTGGCGTTGGTGTTGGTGTCGGTGTCGCAGCCGGGGGTACCGGTAGCGGAGCGGGGGTGCTCGGGGCGAGGGTGGGCCCCGTCGTTGGCGCAGGCGTGGCGGTCGGGGGCGTCACGACCGCCGGCACCGGCGCCGTCGAGGGCGTCGGGGCGGGGGTCCGGACCGGAACGGTCGTCGCAGGCACGGTGCCCGATGAAGCCGGCGGGGCGCTCTCGAGAGGTGCCGCAGGCGACGGGACCGCGACCGGCGACGGGGCTGGCGCGGTGAAGATCGGGAGGCCACGGACGGCATCGAGGATCCCACTGAGCACCGGGATCTGGCCGTTCTGGCCGTTCTGGGGCGGATCCTGCTCGTTCGAAGGTGCGAACGCGGTGATGCCGCGCATCCCGCCGATGCCCGCGTTGGACTGGTCGGCGCTGACGATCAACGCGACCGTCAAGATCCCGGCCAGACCCATCCCAAGCAGAAGCGGCAAACGATCCATGGGACGAACGCTAGGGAGAAGGAGTCGCTGCGGGAACCGGCCGTCGGGTGGAATTCAGTCCCCCGGCGGTACTAGTGCTTGGGGCCTGTTAGGGCTGGTTCGTGGTCCGGCGAGCGGCGATCTTCTCCGCATACGACGTCGTCGCGGGGCTGCTCCACTCGCGGAGGCTCTCGATACGGGTCTTGCTCCAGGCCCGGGCCCGCCAGGCGAAGACGCCCGCTGCGACCAGGCTCACCAGGACCGCAGCCGGCAGGATGTCCTGCTGCAGATCGATGAAGAGGTCCACCCGATGGGCGATGATCCCGAGCCCGACGAACACGACGAGCTCGGCCTCGAGGACCAGCATCAGGAAGACGAAGGCGAACGAGACCACGCCGAAGGACTTCTTCGCTCGATACGGGAAGGCGATGTCGGTAAGGCTCACGGACGAGGATGATGCCCGATATCGGGGCCGGGGGGCATCCCCCACTTTGATGGGCCCGGCTGGTGCCCGAGTTGAGCTCAGCTGAGCAGGGTCGCGCTCCGCTCCGGCCCGACGCCGACCATCCCGATCGGTGCGCCGACCGTCTCTTCGATCCGCTTCAGGTAGGCCCGGGCCGCCGGCGGCAGCTTGGCTTGTTCGCGGATCGAGCCGATGTCCACGCTCCAGCCACGGAGCCGCTCGTAGCGCGGGGTCACCCCTTCGAGCAGGCGGGTCGGCGGCATGTCCGTGGTCAGCCGCCCGCCGAGCTCGTAGCCGACGCAGAACGGGATCTCGTCGTAGGTGCCGAGCATGTCAAGCTTCGTGACCGCAAGCTCAGTGAACGAGTTAAGCCGCTGGGCATGCCGCGCGGCCACCGCGTCGAACCATCCGATCCGCCGCGGGCGTCCGGTCGTCGCGCCGTACTCTTCCGCCCGTTCGCGCAGCGCCGCCGCTTCGGCCCCCTCGAGCTCGGTCGGGAACGGTCCTTCACCGACCGCGGTGCTGTACGCCTTCACGACCCCGATGACCCGGGTGATCGAACGCGCCGGGATGCCCGCGCCGATCGCGGCGAACCCCGCGAGCGGATTGCTCGAGGTCACATACGGGTAGATGCCCCAGTCGAGGTCGCGCATCGCGCCCAGCTGTCCTTCGAGCAGGACGCGCGCGTCCGTCGCGACCGCCCGCTCGACGAGTGGGAGCGTGTCGACGATCCGGTCCCCGAGCACCGCTGCCGCGGCGAGCACGCCGTCGGCGACCGCCGCCGGATCGAGGGGCGCGTCGCCGAATTTCGTGAGGATGACGTTCTTGGTCTCGAGCTCGTGAGCGACCCGGGCACGGAAGGACTTCTCGTCGCGGACCTCGTACAGCTGGATCCCGTGACGGGCGACCTTGTCGGCGTAGGCCGGACCGACGCCCTGACCGGTCGTGCCGAGCTTCTGCCGTCCGCGCTCGCGCTCATCGAGCCGGTCGAGGGCGATGTGCCACGGCATGAGGATGTGGGCACGGTCGGAGATGCGGAGATTCGCGGTGCTGATCCCGCGCTTCTCGAGGCCGAGCACCTCGTCGCGGAGGAACGCGAGGTCGACGACCATGCCGGTGCCGAGGATGCAGACCGCATTCGGATTGAAGATGCCCGATGGAACGAGATGGAGCTTGAAGGTCCCGCGCTCGTTCACGACCGTGTGGCCGGCGTTGTTGCCACCCTGGTAGCGGATGACGAGATCCGCCTCCTGCGCGAGGAGGTCCGTGATCTTTCCCTTGCCTTCGTCGCCCCACTGCGCCCGACGATGGCGGTCACCGGCACGTATTCGAATGCTAGGGGCTAACGGAAGGGCGCGGACGCGACCTCGACCGACAGCTTCGCGAGCTCCACGACCGTCAGGGAGCGAGACGGCTCGCGCAGCCACCAGGTGTTCGGGTCCCACTCGGGGTCGCGAGCCGGATAGTTGGTGAACGTGAGGTGCACCGCCGGGAACTCTCGCGCGAACAGATAGGCTGCCCGCCGCTGGTGGTACGGGCTCGTCACCAGGATCGCCGACGTGAACTTGTGCGCCGTCATGAGCTGGGCGACGAGTCGGGCGTTCTCCTGGGTCGTCGTTGACGCCGGCTCCACGATGATCGCGCGGGCCGGTACGCCCTCGGCGACCGCCTCCCGCTTCATCAGCTCGCCGCTCGCTACGGAATTCGGGTCCTCGGACGCGCCGGCGAAGATGATGATCGGCGCGTACCCGCGCTTCCAGAGATCGACCGCCGTCCCGGTGCGTGCGCCGGTATCGCCCGAGAGCGCGACGATCGCGTCAGCAGGCTTGAGCGGATCCTCCAGGTCGAGCACATGCCCGACCACGACGAGGAACACGCAGGTGAGGGCGATGCCGGTGATGAACCCGGCGAAGAATCGGCGCATGGGGTAGTTCGAAGTCTAGGTGGCGGGAGGAGCTTGCGGGGCGTTGCGATGCGTCTCGAAACAGCTGCTGCAGTACACCGGTCGATCGGTCCGTGGCGCGAACGGGACCTGGCCGGCCTGGCCGCAATCGCTACAGACGATGTCGTGCATGTTGAGGGCGCGCTGTGCGGCGCGCTCGGCCTTCGCCTTCTGCCTGCAGTCGGGGCACCGCTGCGGCTCGTGAAGCAGGCCCTTCAGCTGGTAGAACTCCTGCTCGCCCGAAGTCCAGACGAATGCGGATCCGCACTCGCGGCAGCTGAACGATCGGTCCGCGAAGGCCATTTCCCCGTGCTCCCGCGCAGAAAGTACTCCCGCCCGCAAGGGCCGGCCGTCAGGCGGCGACGGTCCGCCTCAGGCCCTCGGCGAGCGGCACCGCCGGGCGCCACAGCCCTTCTTGGATCGCCTTCGACGCGTCAACGCAGCTGCGCTGGACCTCGCCCGCGCGTTCCGCGGCGCGAATGACCGTCTTCGGCACGCCGAGCAGCTCGGTCATCGCGGCCACGAGCTGGTTCACCGACGTCGCGATGCCCGTCCCGATGTTGTACGAGCCGGTCGGCCTCTGGTCGAGGCCGGCGAGGATCGCGGCCACGGTGTCGCTCACGTAGAGGTAGTCGCGTTCCGCGGTCCCCTCCCCGTAGATCGTGAGCGGGTCGCCGCGACTCCAGCAGCCGGCAAAGATCGCGATGACCCCACCCTCGAGGTCGGTCCGCTGCCGCGGCCCGTAGATGTTCGCGAACCGGAACGTGACCGTGCGCAGACCCGGTGTCGTCGCGACGAGGCGCTCCGCCTCGGCCTTGTAGCGGCCATACGGTGAGAGCGCAGCGACCGGGGTGTCCTCGGTCGCGCAGGTGGGCGTTTCGCCGTAGAGGGCGCCGCCGGTCGAGATGTTGACGAACGCGGTAGCGCCCGATCCCTGCGCGATATCAAGGGCGTTCGACGTTCCGTTCACGATGACCCGGTGATAGAGGGCCGGCTGCTGGATCGATTCGACGACCTTCGTCTTCGCTGCGGCGTGCACGACCGCGTCCAGCCGTTCGCCGGCGAGCGCATCGCGGACCCGCTCCCGATCGCTGATGTCAGCCACGACCAAGCGCACCGACGGATCGAGGTTGGCACGATCGCCGGTCGAGAGGTCGTCCAGGACGAGGACCTCGTCGCCACGGGATCGCAGCGCATCGACGATGTGACTGCCCACGAAACCGGCGCCGCCGGTCACCAGTACGCGCATGTCGTAGTTATCCCCCTCGCTGTGGATAGGTCTGTGGACAGGGTGGTGCACAAAGGCCCTCGTCGCGAGCCTGTCCTGACCCTAGCGTTCGGCTGGTGCGGAACGTCTTGACACGCCTCGAACAAGCGTTCTAAATGGTCAAGTGACGCTCGAGCAGGGCACCGAACG
>JANLWM010000246.1:0-17519 GCA_031364525.1 Chloroflexota bacterium
CACGGGCGTCGACCGGGTCTCACTCGCCATCACGGCCGGCGAAGCCCTCTGCATCGTCGGCGAGAGCGGCTGTGGGAAGACCACGACGGGTCGCATGCTCGCGGGCATCCTCCGGCCGTCCAGCGGACGGCTTCTCTATCAGGGACAGGATGTCTGGGAGAAGAAGGGCAAGGAGCTCTCGGCGTTCCGGCGCTCCGTTCAGCTCGTGCATCAGGATCCGTACGCATCCCTCAATCCGACGCGCACCGTGTTCCAGACGCTGTCGGCCCCGATCTACCGGCACAAGAAGGCCCGCGGGAACAAGGACGCCACGAACCGCGTGCGCGAGCTGCTGCAGACCGTTGGCCTGACACCGCCGGACGATTTCCTCGTGAAGTATCCGCATCAGCTGTCAGGCGGCCAGCGCCAGCGAGTCGCGATCGCGCGAGCGCTCACCGTGGACCCACGCGTCATCGTCGCAGACGAGGCTGTATCGATGGTCGACGTCTCCATCCGCATCTCGCTGCTGAACCTGCTGCTCGGTTTGCGGAGCGAGATGGGCGTGAGCATCGTGCTCATCACCCACGACCTCGCGGTGGCCCGCTACTTCGGGCGGGAAGGCCGCATCGGCGTCATGTACCTCGGCCGGATGGTCGAGCTGGCACAGAGCGAGACGCTCGTCTCCGATCCCGCCCACCCCTACTCCGCCGCGCTCATCGCGGCGATCCCGGAAGCCGACCCGAAGATCACGCGCGGCAAGGAGCGGGTGACCCTCAAGACGGCCGAGGTGCCGAGCCTGCTCGCGCTGCCGCCGGGCTGCACGTTCCACCCGCGTTGCCCGCTCGCCGAGGCGGGTCTGTGCGACGTGGAGGTGCCGGAGCTCCTGCCGTTACCCGGCGGAACGCCCCGCCAGGTCGCCTGCCACGTCGCGATCCGCGAGCGACGCCCTGCCGGCGAGCTGGTACGCACGAGCTGAGGCGGTAAATGGACCCCCAGATCCTGAAGGCGGGCTTCCGGGTCGCGGTCATGCTCGCCGTTGTCGCCGGAACGCTCTTGCTGTTCGAGCCGCGGGACTCGGCAGAGTTCGTGGTCAGCGCGCTGACCCTCGGTATCGGGCTGCTGTTCATGGGTCTGGTCGCCGTGCTCGTCAGATATTCGACACCTCGTATGCCCCCGGAGCACAATGCCCGAGTCCAGCGAAGGAGGAAGAAGGTATGACCGAATTGAAATATCGCGTTGACCGTCGCCGCTTCCTGCGTGACTCCGCCCTCGTCAGTCTCGGCCTTGTGGCCGCGGCCTGCGCGCCCGGTGCCACGCCGGCCGCCAGTGGCGGAGGTGGTGGCACGGCGAAGAAGGGCGGCGAATTCCATGCCGCATGGCCCTGGGATCTGCCGCCGAAGGGCCACTACAACACGCTCTCGGCCGGCCGCATCCTCCAGGGCAGCTACCTGGAAGACTTCTTCATCCCGTCGCTCGCCGTGTACCGGTGGGCCGAGGGCAAGTGGGACTACTGGCTTGCCGAATCCGCGGCGCAGAACGGCGAGAACTATGAGGTCAAGCTCAAGCAGGGCCTCAAGTGGGACGACGGCAAGGAGTTCACCTCAGCCGACGTCGCGACGACGTACTGGGTCGGACGGTCGCAGGGCTTCGGCATCTGGACCTACGCCGACAAGCTCGAGACGCCGGACAAGTACACGGTGCGGTTCCACATCAACCGCCCGTCGTCGCTCGTGCCGCGCCTCGTGCTCCGCAATGCCATTCGGCCGGACTCGCAGTTCGGCACCTTCGCCAAGAAGCTCCAGGACCTGTATGGCGCCGGCAAGACCACAGCCTCGGACGAAGTGAAGGCTGTCGCCAAAGAGGTCGCGGACTTCCGTCCCGATGGCCCCCCCGCCATCGGCCCGTACAAGATGGACAAGTCGTCCGTCACGGCGGCCCAGCTCACGATGCTCAAGAACCCGGGTGGCCTGTTCGCCGACAAGGTGAAGTTCGACAAGATCGTCGTGTACCAGGGCGAGACCGACGCGGTCACGCCGCTCGTGCTCGCCGGAGACGTCGACTACGCGACACACGGCTTCCCGCTCGCGACCGACAAGGCGTTCAGCGGCGCGAATCTCCGCGTCGTGCGCGGCCCCCTCTACACCGGTCCCGCGCTCACGTTCCAGTGGACGGCGACGCCCGAGTTCCAGGACAAGCGCGTTCGCCAGGCGGTCGCAATGGCCATCAACAAGCCGGAGAGCGCGACGATCACGTATGGCCAGTCGGCCAAGGCCCAGAAGTTCATGACCGGCATCAGCGACAACATCGTGCCGCTGTGGATCTCGGCAGCCGATCAGGCCAAGCTCAAGTCATACGAGTTCGACGCGGCTGCGGCAGCGAAGCTGATGACGGACGCCGGATTCGCGAAGGGCAGTGACGGCGTCTACGCGAAGGGCGGTAAGGCCCTCGCCTACGAGCTCTATTTCCCGAGCGACTTCGCGGACTGGACGAGTGCCGCGAACCACGCGGCCGAGGCGCTCAACAAGTTCGGCATCAAGATCACCCTGCGTGGAGCGATCCGCTCGACGCAGCTCGCGGACGTCAACGCCGGCAAGTTCCAGATCGCGATGATGGGCTGGGGTGTCGGCAACCCGCACCCGCAGGCATCGTTCATCCAGGACCTGCAGACCTTCAACACCCTGCAGGCCGCCGGCGGCATGCAGTACCCGCTCAAGCAGGGCAGCACGGACTTCGCATCGCTCATCAACGCGATGGGCGACGGATTCGACACCGAGAAGCAGAAGCCTGCGGTCACCGAGGCCGCGCTCGCGTTCAACGACCTCCTGCCGGTCATCCCGCTCTGGGAGCGGTACGGGAACAACCCGGTGAACGAGACCAAGCGCGTGGCGAAGTGGCCCGCGGACAGCGACACGGTCTACAAGAACGGCGGCGGCGACAGCTTCGTCTCCGTCATGATCATGAACGGCACGTTGGGGTCGATCTAGCCGCGGCGACGCGCTGACCCTCTAAAAGCTGCAGGTGGCGCCCCGATGGGGGCGCCACGCTCCGTTTGGCTCGTGATACGGTCCTCGCTCGCATGACGACGCGCATCGGTGTGATCGGCGCGGGGTTCGCCGGCGGAACGCACGCGCGGGCCTGCCTGGGCATCGACGGCGTCACCGTAGCGGCCATCGCGACCGATCCGGTCGAGCACGGCCGTCAGCTCGCCGATGAGTGTGGAGCCCGCCTTGAAGCCTCCGCCGCGTCGCTCTGCGCCGCCGGCGACCTCGATGTCGTGATCGTCGCGTCGCCCACATACCTGCATGCCGAGCACGCGATCGCTGCAGCGCAGGGCGGGAAGCACGTCTTCTGCGAGAAGCCGATCGCGCGCACGATCGAGGAGGGCCGGGCGATCATCCAGGCGTGCGATCACGCGGGCGTACAGCTCGCCGTCGGACAGGTGGTCCGCTTCTTCCCCGAGTACCGCAAGGCGAAGGACCTCATCGATTCAGGCGCCCTCGGGAAGCCCGCGCTCGTGACAATGACCCGCGGCACCCTCCCGGTGGGCAACGCGCGGCCGTGGTACCTCGATGCGACACGGAGCGGCAGGGTCGTCCTCGACCTGATGCTCCACGACCTCGACACACTGCGCTGGTGGTTCGGCGAACCCACTCGCGTGTACGGCCACATGCTTGGCGGCACGGGGGGGATCGACTACGCGCTCGCGACGATCCGCTACAGCGACGGTCCGATCGTGCATATCGAGTCGAGCTGGGCAGAGCACAGCGGGTTCCGAACGACATTCGAGGTGCGCGGCGACACCGGTCTCATCACGCATGACAGCCGCGCGGCCGCGCCGCTGCAGACGCAGCTCACCAATGCCGCTGACGGCCCCGCGGTCATCCCCGGTCCGACGCTGCTCGAGACGCCGTACCGCCGCCAGCTGCGCGAGTTCTTCCGTCGAATCGAAGCCGGAGAGCAGCCCTTCGTGAGCGGTGGCGAGGCGCTTCGCTCTCTGGGGCTCGCGCTTGCCGTGCTGCGATCGACCGAGACCGGGCAGGTCGTCGCGTGGACGCCGCCGACATGACCCAGCGACGGCTGCGTATGGGGCTCGTGTCGTACGCGCACGTCCATGCGCCGGCCTTGCTGAGGACGCTCGCGACACTCCCACAGATCGAGCTCACCGGCCTGTACGACGAGGATCCGGACCGGGGCGACGCAGCCGCGCGCACGCATGGGACCGCATTCCATCGCGAGCTCGCCACGCTGCTCGATCGCAGTGAGGCCATCGTCATCGCTTCGACCAACGTCGATCACCGCCGCTACACCGATGCCGCGGCAGTGGCAGGCGTGCATGTGCTCTCCGAGAAGCCACTCGCGACGACCCTCGAGGACGCGCGCTCGATGGTCGAAACGTGCCGCGCCGCAGGCGTCCAGCTCGGCACGGCATTCCCGGTCCGCTCGAGCGCGGCCGCGCTTTCCCTGAAGGGCCTCATCGATCGCGGCGCGCTCGGCACGGTGCTCGCGATCCGCGGGACGAACCCCGGTCGGTTCCCGGGCAGCTGGTTCGGCGATCGGGCGAAGGCCGGCGGCGGCGCCGTGATGGACCACACGGTCCACGTCGCCGACCTGCTGCGCTGGCTGCTCACCGACGAGGTCGTGCGCGTGCACGCGGAGATCGGATCATTGCTCTGGGATCTGGACGTCGAAGACTGCGGGATCCTCACGCTCGACCTCGCGAAGGGCGCGTTCGCGAGCATCGACTGCAGCTGGTCGCGACCGAAGACGTATCCCACCTGGGGCGGGCTCACGCTGCACGTCGTCGGCGAGCGTGGCACGGTCGATGTCGACGTCTTCCGCCAGGCCCTCGTCCACTACGACGATCGGGCCGGAGAGACGCGCCTCGCGGGGTGGGGCGAAGATCTGAACGCCCGCCTGGTGGGCGACTTCGCTGACGCCGTTCTCGCCGGGCGCCCGGTGCCCATCAGCGGCGACGACGGCCTGCGGGCGCTCGAGGTCGTGATCGCGGCATATCGGTCCGCGGAGCAGCTGGGACCCGTCGCGATCGCGGACCTCGACTGAGGTGATCCGGGATGACCCCGAGCTCGGCGTGGTGCTGGGCGGCGGCACTGACGCGAACGGGGGACCCCTGCCGGCGACCCGTGCGCGGGCCCATCGCGCGGCGCAGCTCGCGCGCGAACGGCCGGAGCTGGGCCTCATCTGTTCCGGTGACCGCTCACCCGAAGCAGCTCCCGGCACGCCGAGCGAGGCCGCCCTCCTGCACGATCTGATCGTCGGGTCCGGCGTCGCGCCCGAGCGGATCGAGATCGAGGATGAGTCGGTCGACACGCTGGGGAACGCCGTGCTGGTGGCGGTGCGCTATCTCAGGGACCTCGAGCCGCGGCCGCTCTTTGTGATCACGTCACCGTTCCATTTGGAGCGGGCCATGGAGACGTTCCGGCACGTGCTGGGCTTCCGCTGGCAGGTCCAGGCGGTCGCGGCGGACGAGACCGCCGACGATGTGGCTCGAGCACCGCGCGAAACGCTGTACCTGCAGGAGACGACGGCGTTCTTCGCGGGAGTCCGGCCCGGGGACCTGCCTTCGATCGTGCGGCGCCTCCGCGAGCGGTCCCCCCGCTACGCCGGCCTTTCGACCCTCGACCTGGACGCAAGCCCGCACCGATAGTCGTGGCGATCTCATCTGGAGGATCGCCATGTCCGATGCCATCGTCCTCGCGATCCGGGCTGCGCACGCCGAGGCCATCCTTGACGGCACGGCTCGGTTCGAGCACCGCACGCTCCCGCCCAAGCGCCTGCCCGCACGCGCCTACCTCGCGGTCATCGAGGAGCGCGCGATCGTCGGCGAGTGCGAGCTCGGCGCGCCCACCCGCCGGTCCGCGCAGGGTTGGGCCTTGCCGGTGAGCAAGCCGCGGCGCTACCGGTCGCCCCGGCCGCTCGGTGACTTCGGACTGGAGAAGATCCCGCGATCGTTCCGCTACGTTGGCTCCTGAACGGGCCGCGCTGCTAGTTCGCCGGCCTCCAGGCGAACGACACGTGCACGATCCGCTCGCCGTCGGTCTCGAAGGTCCAGGTCGTGAAGTTCGCGAAGTGGCCGGGCGATCTCGTGAGGCCGCGAAGGATGACAGTGTTCCCGTGGAGCTCTTCTTCGCGGACGAGCCGGATGAATGGCGGCGCGATGCGGATGAGCCGCTTCGCCGCGTCCTTCCCCTGAAGCTCGGTCTCGCCACCGGGCAGCACGATCGTGACGTCGTCGCTGCAGACGGATGCGGCCTTGTCGGGGTCGCTCGCTTCGAGCGCCGCCATGAAGGTCTTCGCCGCGCCGAGCGGGGTCATGCGTCCAATTCTCGCGCCGCCGCGCGGCGCGCGCCGGTCTCGACCCATTCGGGCCGCATCCGCACCCCGAACGCGCCCAGGGCAAGGGCCGTGACGATCCCGGTCGCTGCAAGCTCCGGATCGTCCCCCGCCCCGAGGGCCAGCTCCGCGTAGCGCTCGTCCCCGACCACGAGGTCCATCGTCCCCTGGGCCGATCCGACGGTGAAGTCGCGGCCGCCCACGATGAGGGTCACCTCGCGCGTGCGCGCCTGGCGTTCGACGTCGGCGACCTCCTCCAGATCGCGCCGCGACAGCACCGCGAGCCTGCTGTTCGGCACGTCGACGATCGCCCGGGCGAGATCGTGCCGCGCGCCTGCGACCGCGACGACGTCGGGTCCGACCCCGTTCGACGGCGCGAACGGCGCGATCGCTTCGTCGGTCATCAAGAGCACGCGCCGGTTCGCCTCGGCGGCCGCCACGAATCGCAGGAGCGCCTCGGCCTCGCGACGCGACACCTCCCCCAGATCCCGCCGCGTCGACGCGAGCTGGTAGGCGATCGCGGCCACCGCCGTCCCCGATCGCGCCACCAGCAGCTCGTCGAGCGTGTCGTCGGAGCCCTGGACCGACGCCCCGGCGGCTGCGAGGACGGCTCTCGCGTAACGGACGACCGTCTCCGCGCCGTCGCCGCGAACGATCCCGACCAGATAGCGCACGTCCGGACGGCCCAACGCCTCGAGGTACGCGCGCATGCGCGGGACCGTCCGCTCGTCATCGTTCCGATCGGCCAGGGACCGGAGGAACTCGCCCACCAACGCTGCGTCCACGCGTGGCGGATTATGGCGATATGCATCGATCCCTCGCGCCTTACCTGATCACCGCGGCGCTCGTGGTCGTCGTGTCGATGACGGTGCTGGGGGCCGCGCTCGCTACCGGTGGTCTCCTCGAACCGCGCGTGGTCGCCGATCCGACGCCGACGGTCCAGGCGACGCGGGCACCGATCGAGCTCTCTCCCAACGGGCACATCGCGTACTGGCGGCCCGACGGCAACAGCAGCACGCTGTGGGTGGCGAACATCGACGGCTCCCAGCGCCGGTCGCTCGCGACGGTCGACCTCTTGAGCCGGGTCGGCACGACGCGCTGGTCGCCCGATGGCAATGCTGTCGCGTACCTCGACCGCGGGCAGGGTGTCGTCGTCATCCGCCTGGACGGGTCGCGGTCGGACGTCCCGCTCCCCCCCGCGATCACCCAGAGCGGTGCCCGGCTCATCGATCTCGAGTGGTCCACGGACGGCCGATCGGTCGCGTCGACGCTGCGGACGGCGACCGGCTTCGGTGGCGCGGACGTCTATGTCGCGGCAGCGACGGGTGGGACCTGGCGCAAGATCACGTCCGCCACCAACGGGTTCCTCTCGCAGTGGATCTCCCCGACCGAGCTCTTGATCCACACCCAGGAGGGGCTCATCGGGGTGATCCGCTCGGACGGGACGAGGCTCCGCCCGCTCACCGGGCTGTCGGCGACCTCCCCCTTCATCGCGGACGATGGCCGGCTGTACTTCCTCTCCGGTCAGATCGCGCCGACGGTGCGCGATCAGTCGGTGCCGGTCGTGAACGCGGCACAGGCACGGATCTGGAGCATGACCGTTGATGGAGGCGACGTCCGGCAGGAGTCGACCCGGCAGTACGACGACGTGCGGCTCGCCGGTCGCTGGCCCGACGGCCAGTTCCTGGTGCGTCAGGGCGCGAGCACGTCGCTGGCATTCCTGTCACAGACCCAGCAGCCCATCACCACCCTCAGTGGGGTGATCGACCGCGTTGCCTTCTCCGCCGACCGGCGGACGGCGATCGGTCTGAACGCGGGCCGGATCTTCCGCTACGACGTCGCGAAACCCGACCAGCCGGTGCTGCTGCTGAGCGATGTCGCCCAGCCGGATGCCTGGTATCCCCGGACGCTCTCACTGGCCCGGTCCGGGACCGCACCGGCGCCCGCCGCACCAACGGTCCGCTACACGTTCGCGCTGCACGGCCTGATCTGGGCGACCGATGCGGCGGGGGAGGTCCAGCTGATCCGCCGCCTCCAGACCGACGTCGCCTCGCTCCGCCGGCTCGGAGGCGTCGCCGTGCCGCAGTGGTCACCGCGGGGCGACCGGATCCTGTACTTCGACGTCCTCGCAAATTCGGTCCAGGGCGCGGTCATCGTGAGCGACGTGACCGGAAGTGGCCAGCGCGTCAGCGATCAGCAGGACTCGGCGGGGCCATTCCCCGCGTGGTCGCCGGATGGAAATGTGGCGTACACGCAGCTCATCGGGACGCGCGATCCGACCGGATTCGGCGCCGACGCCGAGGTGCGTGTCGTCACGCCAGCGAATGCCAGGGTCGCCACCTACCGCGCACGCGAAGTCGCCTTCGGCGGAGGGAGGACCTTCCTCATCGACAACGGGAAGCTGAGCCTTCAGCCGCAGACCCGGGTCGAGCACTCCATCGTCGAGGCGGCCGGTGGCACGACGCGCACCGTCTCGAGCGCCTCCTTCCTTTCGGCAGGCGTACCGTTCACCGGCCAGCCGGCCGTCCCGGCTACGCCGCTGCAGCTGTCGCAGCTCGGATCGTCGGGCGACGGCGCATTCCTGTCGGTGCGGATCAGTCCGGCGAGCGGCGGGACCGGCTTCGATTTCGCGATCGTCGGCGCCAAGGACGGCACGGAAGCGCGACGCCTTCCGGGCCAGAGCGTCGCGGACGTGCGCTGGTCGCCGACCGGCCACCTCATCGGCTTCACCTTCGGTGGTGTGCCGCGAGTGGTCGATGCCGAGACCGGCACAGTGCAGGCGTCGGCCCCCGAGGGCCGGTTCGCCGGTTGGTCGCCGGACGGGAAGTGGTTCTTCGTCGCGCGCGATGTCGGGCTCTACGCGATCGCGCTCGCGGGTGGCGAGCCCGTCCGCATCTCCGCCCTCGGCGTGCCGGTCTCGACTACGCCCTGAGGCGCGTGATGAACCGGCGGAAGGCCTCGAGGTGCTCGTCCGGCGAGCGGAAGCCTGCGCGCATCGTGTTGAACTCGAGGTCGGTCGCACCCATGGCCCGGAACGTCTCCGCCGAGCGGGACAGCTCGTCGTCGCTCATCCGGGCGCCGGTGCGGCATTCGAGCCCGACGCGCGCACGGTCGCGGCCCGCTTCCTTGACCCATTCCCAGAACGTCGCCGCCTGGGCCTGACCCTCGTCGGTCGCCGCGAAATGCGCGAAGAAGCCGTCCGCGAGACGCGCAGCGCGCCGGATGGCAGGCTCGGAGTCCGCGCCCATCCACAACGGGATCGGTCGTTGCAGCGGGAGCGGGTTGAGCCCCGCGCGATCGACGTGATGCCACCGGCCTTCGAACGTCACCGACGGCTTGGTCCAGAGCTCCCGGAGCAGGGCGATCTGCTCTTCGACCCGCTTGCCGCGGTCCGTGAAGCTCGTGCCGAGCGCGTCGAACTCGACCCAGTTCCAGCCGACGCCGACACCGAGCCGCAACCGGCCGCGCGACAACACGTCCAGCGCGGCCGCCTGCTTCGCCGCGAGCGCGGCCTGACGCTGCGGGAGGATGAGCACGCCGGTCGAGAGCTGCAGCCGGGTCGTCAACGCGGCAGCGAATCCGAAGAGCACGAAGACCTCGTGGAACTGCGTGTCGATCGTGTACGGTCCCGACCACCCCGGTCGCGCGGGATCTGCGCCGAGCACATGGTCGTATGCGACGAGGCCGTCGAATCCCATGGTCTCGATCTCGCGGATGAACGCCGCGATCACATCGGGATCGGTCCCGATCTCCGTCTGCGGGAATATCGCCTGAAGCCGCATGCCCTGAGTATCAGGGAATCGCCGCCCCATGCGCGGGTCTAGACTGCCGCCGAATGACCCGTCCGCTCGCACCACGGATGACGCGTCTGGGCACGGAGACCGCGTTCGAGGTCCTCGCCAAAGCCCGCGCGCTCGAAGCCCAGGGTCGCAGCATCATTCACCTGGAGATCGGCGAGCCTGATTTCGACACGCCGCCATCGGTGGTGCACGCGGGTCTCTCCGCGCTCCAGCGTGGCGAAACGCACTACACGGCATCCGCCGGCATACCGGAGCTCCGTGAGGCGATCGCGGCGCATCTGAACAAGACCCGCCACCTCGCTGTCGATCCCGGCCAGGTCATCGTCACGCCGGGCGCCAAGCCGATCATGTTCTACGCGATGCTCGCGCTCCTCGACGAGGGCGACGAGGCGATCTTCCCCGATCCGGGGTTCCCGATCTACTCATCGATGATCACGTTCGCCGGCGCGAAGGCCGTGCCTCTGGTCCTGCGAGAGAAGAACGACTTCAACCCCGACCTCGACGAGCTCCGTTCGCTCCTGACCGATCGGACGAAGCTCATCGTCCTCAACAGCCCCGAGAATCCGACGGGCGGCGTCCTGTCGCAAAGCCTGATCCGCGAGATCGCGCACATCGCCCGCGCGCGCGACCTCTGGGTGCTTGCCGATGAGATCTACGCCGAGATCCTGTACGAGGGCAGCCATCACTCCATCCTCCGCGAGGACGGCATGGCCGAGCGCACGATCCTGCTCGATGGATTCAGCAAGACCTTCGCGATGACCGGTTGGCGTCTCGGGTACGGCGTGTTCCCGTGGCCGCTCGTCGATCCGGTGACGAAGCTCATCGCGAACTCGGTGTCGTGCACCGCGACGTTCACGCAGCGGGCGGGTGCCGCCGCGCTGACGAACCGGCCACCCGAGGTCGCCGAGATGGTGAAGGCGTTCCGCGAACGGCGGGATGCGATGGTGCTCGGGCTGAACCGGATCGACGGCATCACGTGTCGCGAGCCGAAAGGCGCGTTCTACGTGTTCCCCAACATCACGGGTCTTGGTCTCGGCGACTCAGCGACCGTGCAGGAGCGCGTGCTTCGCGAGGCCGGCGTGGCGGGACTCGCGGGCACCGCCTTCGGTGCGGGCGGCGAAGGGTACCTGCGGCTGTCGTACGCGAACTCGCTGCCGAACCTCCAGACCGCCCTAGAGCGCATCGGTGAATGGGCCCATGCGGCGCGCGACGGACGCTCGACGACCGCAGCGGCTGCCGGCCACATCACCAGCGCTGACCGCTAGACCCCGACCCCGTCGACCACGAGGTCGACGATGTCCGCCGCGAGCTCGTCTGCGCTGCGCCCACCCGGCCTCGCCTCCCCTGCCGAACCACCGGACCCGCTCGATCGGCTGGTCCATGGATCGATCAGGTTGAGCAGCGCCTGGGTGATGAACGCGGTGTCCATCGCCCGGAGCTCGCCCGACCGTACGCCGTCCTCGAGGACGATCTGCAGCGGCGAGAAGAAGTGCCGGAAGACCGCGCTGCGGGTCTGGCTCAGCTGGTCGATCGTGAGCGCCACGCCGCCTTCGCGCAGGAGCCGCGGGCCGCTGCAGCGTGCCCGAATGAGGTATGCGACCGCGGCGACCAGGCGGTCTCGCGCAGACGATGCGGCGCGGCTGGCCGTGCGCAGTCCGCCGCCATGCTGCTCGAGGACGCTGCACACCATCTCGGTGAACAGGACGCTCTTGTCCGCGAAGTAGTAGTAGAGGGTCGGCTTGGTCACTGCGGCCTCCCGGGCGATGTCCTCAAGCGAAGCACCGTGGACCCCCCGTTCGCTCCAGAGCCGATCGGCGGACTGCAGGAGCCGTTCGCGGGTCGAACCGGAGCGACCTCGATTCCCTGTGCGTTTGACGGGCATTGGGCCCAAGCGTAGCGCTCTACCGACCGGTAGGTAGAGGGGCGACCCGGGCGTAGGCGGACCGAACCCGGTGAGGTTTCGTCTCGGCCAAGTAACGCGCAGGTCACGATGCCGAAAACGGGCTCGGCTCTATCGAATCGAGCAGAGAGCGTTACCCATTCACGCGATCGCCGTGGCGCTCCCGTTACCGCAGACGACCGCAACGGACCTCCGGTTGCTTTCTCCAAGCGCATCACCTGCTCGGGCGTGGAGCCTGGGACGAAAAATGGAGGCAATTGGAGATGCGCAAGGCAACGACTCTCCTGACGATCATCGCGAGCTTCGTCTTCTACGCGTTCGCTCTCGCGACACCCGCATCGGCGGATCCGAACTCCCCCGGGAACAACGGCACCGTCAAGATCCACGACGCGAACACGGCCGTCGAGGACATGCGCAATGAGCCGCACGTCTGCCGCTTCTACGTCGACGGCTTCAAATTCGACGACCTCTCGAGCGGTCAGTGGTGGATCGAGTCCTGGCCGCCCACCGGTAACCGGACCGAGGTCCGCCGTGAGGCCTGGACCGCGAACGGCCAGGGCGACTGGCACAGTGGCGTCCAGACGCTCCCCGACGGGCACTACAAGCTCTACGCGAAGCAGCAGAACGAGGCCACCCCGGGTGGCAACAAGCAGAAGGTGTTCTGGGTCGAGTGCTCGGTGACACCGGCAGCGACCGCGACCCCGGCCCCGACCGGTACGCCGAACGGGAACGCGACCCCGACCCCGGCCCCGACGGGTACGGCGACCCCCACCCCCACGCCCTCTTCGAGCGCGACCGCGACGCCGGCCCCCACGGTCGTCGGCGGCACGACGACCACCAACACCGGTGGGACCGTGACGCTCACGGGCGGCACGACGACCACCAACGGTGACACGACCACGATCGTCGGTGGCACCACCACGATCGTAGGCGGCACGACCACGACCACTTCGAACGGCACGACCACCTCCATCACGGGCGGGACCACGACCATCGTCGGCGGCACGACCACGGTGAACGGTGCCAACATGACGAACGTCGGCGGCACCCCGTCGACCACCGGTGGCACCGCCGTCCGCGGCTTCGAAAGCGCCCCGAACGCGGTCGGCTCAGTGAACCCGATCGTCGAAGTTCCCGGCGGCTCGGACCAGCAGTCCCCCAACGGTGTCCAGGCCGGTGTGCAGAACGGCGCGGTCGCGGGAGTCCAGAGCCTCCCGTCCACCAGCACCGACAGGACCCCGGTGCTCCCGCTCGCAGCAATGGGCCTCACGATCATGGCGCTCGGAGGGCTCCTCCTCCGTCGCAGCGGTCAGCAGCTCTAGCCCGCTCCACACGTCAGCCTTGCGCGAAAAGGGCCCCTTTCGAGGGGCCCTTTTCTCTTGTCTGGGCCACACTTACCGACATGAGCGCATCGGTCACGTATGGACAGGAGCGGCGTCTGGTCACGGTGCTGTTCGCCGACTTCGTCGGGTTCACCACCCTCTCCGAGGAGCTCGACGGCGAGGTCCTCCAGGAGCTCGTTTCGGGCATCTTCGAGGACCTCGCGGAGCAGGCTGTGACCCACGACGGGACGATCGAGAAGTTCATCGGCGACGCCATCTTCGTTATCTTCGGCGCGCCGATCGGACACGAGGATGACCCCCAGCGGGCCCTCCGCACGGCGCTCGCGATGCACCGGGTCTTCGGCGAGCACGCGACGCGCGCAAAGAAGGATCGCGGCATCGACCTCGGTCTCCGCATCGGCGTGCATACGGGAATGGTCGTCGCCGGCAATGTCCGGTCCGTATCCGAGTACGGGGTCATGGGC
Source organism: Chloroflexota bacterium (assembly GCA_031364525.1). Classification (GTDB taxonomy): domain Bacteria; phylum Chloroflexota; class Limnocylindria; order P2-11E; family P2-11E; genus UBA4735. Next base: position 13,838 of record JANLWM010000246.1, read on the forward strand.
GACACCGTGAATACGGCCGCGCGGCTCCAGGTGGCCGCTCCGCCCGGCGATACATATGTCGCACAGGCGACCTTTCGTCTGACCAATCGGGAGTTCACCTTCCGTGAGGTCGGACCGATCGAAATGAAGGGCAAGGAGAAACCGGTCCTCGCATACGCGCTCACCGGAGAGCGCTCTGACATCCGTGTCGCGATCGAGCTCAACGCGCCGCTCGTCGGCCGTTGGATGGAGCTCTCGCGGCTCGATCTCGCGTACCAGTCGGCTCGGATCGGGCGCACCGAGGTCGTGCTCATCGCCGGCGAGCCGGGGATCGGCAAGAGCCGCCTCGTGTCCGAGTTCATCGGCCTGGTGACCGCGGACGACGGCGCTGCCGGCGGGGACGCGCCGCGGGTCCTTCGCTGGACCTTCTCTCGGGTGAACCAGCGCAGCTACGCCGGCTTCATCGAACCGCTCCTCGTGGAGCTGAAGATCGACCCGACGGCACCCGACGCGCGAGATCGGCTCGCGGAGATCGTGACCGAGCTCGGATTCGCGAACCCAGCGATCGTCGCTCCCGTGCTCTCGCAGTTCCTTCACCTCCCGGGCGCCGATGAGGCGACGAACGAGTCCGAGGAGTGGAAGCGCTCGATGTACCTGATCATCTTCGACATCCTCGGCGCGCTCGCACGGACCCGCCCGCTGATCTACGTCCTCGAGGACCTTCACTACGCCGACTCCGCCTCGCTCGATCTGCTCTGGTTCCTCGCGGCGCGCGGCGGGCGGGTGCCCCTGCTGATCCTCCTGGCGCAGCGGCTCGGCGCGGGAGGCCAACCGAAGCCCTCCCGGACGAACTTCACCCAGATGGTCCTGGAGCCGCTGTCGCGCGACGAGGCCGATCGCATCGTCGAGTCCACTCTCGAGTGGGCGCCGGCAGAGCTTCGCGACCGGATCGTCGCCCGAGCCGGCGGGAATCCGTTCTTCATCGAAGAGTCCATCCGCGCGCTCGTCGACTCGGGCGCGATCGCTCGGGATGAGAAGGGCGATTGGGTCGTCCGCGAGCGCGCGCTCGCACTCGATGTGCCCGCGACCCTCCATGCCGTCGTCGCGGCGCGCATCGACCGGCTTCCCGCGGTCGCGAAGGAAGCCATCCAGCTCGCATCGGTGATCGGACAGCGCTTCGGCGACCGCGTCCTCCGGGCGTCCGGCGGTGACCGGCTCGCCGACGCGGTGGACATCCTCATCGCAGCGGACCTGGTGGCCGAAGGGGCCCCGGGCGAGCGTCGCGAGGGACGGTACCGGTTCAAGCACGCCGTCACGCAGGAGGTGGCCTACAACACGCTGCTCCTGCGCCGCCGCACCGAGCTCCACCGGCGCGTCGCGCTGTCGATCGAGAACGTCCTTGCCAATGACATTCGCGACTTCTATCCCGCACTCGCGCATCACTTCCTGCTCGGCGACGTCCCGGACAAGGCCGCCCAATACGCGTGGAAGGCGGCGCAGCGAGCGATGAACATCCACGCGCATGTCGAGGCGCAGCGGTTCGCCGAGCAGGCCGTCGAGGCGTACGAGAAGCTCGGCGACATCGACCGGGCCGTCGAAGCGCTCTACCTCGTGGCGCGCGTGCGGCGCTATCACGGCGAGGGCGACGCGGCGCTGGCCGCCTACGAGCGCGCACGCATCCTGTTGGAGGCGCGGCCGGAGCCGAACAACTTCGAGATCGCGACGGTCTACGCGCACATGGCCGAGCTCTCCACGCGCTGGGAGGCGAAGCACCCCGATCTCGAGGGACTGATCTCCCGGGGGCTCGTCCTCGTCGGTGACGGGCCCTCGTCAGAGCGCGTCCGGCTGCTCGCCGCCCGCGCATTCGCGCCGCGCCGGCTCGCGCACGCGACCGACGCGGACTGGGAGCAGGCCCTTCGGACGGCGGAGGAGGCCCTCGCGATCGCGGAAGAGCTGGGGCTGCTGCGCGAGGTCTCCCTCTGTCTTGACGCGGTCGGGTACGCGTATCGCGCGCTCGGCCGGTTCCGCGAGGCGTACGGCGTGAACCAGCGGCGGATCCCGATCGCGCAGTCGCTGCAGGACAGCGATGAGCTCATCGACGCGCACAACATGGTGAGCGCGAGCGCCGTGGTCCTGGGGAACCTCGACGAGGCGATCGAGCACGCGAAGCTCGCGAGCGAGATCGCGCAGTCCACCGAGAAGCCCCGGCTTGGCGGGTACGCCCTTGTGCTCGGCGCGGGCGCGCGTCTCCTCGCCGGGGACTTCGCCGGTGCCGTCGAAGCCGTCAACGCATCGCCCGCCTTCGACCGCAGCTACATCGATCCGAATTGGAAGAGCCTGCTCGCCTACGGGATGGCCGCGGCAGCGGCGCTCGCCCAGACGAGCGACGAGCAGCGCTTCCGCGACCGGCTCGCGGACAGCGAGCCGAGCCCCGCGGACATGGCCGTGGCCGATCTCCTCTGTGCCATCTACGGGTGGCGGGAGAGCGAGAGCGCGTATCAGGCCGCGCGGAGCGCCGGAGTGCCCAGCGGCATCATCGACAAGACCGTTTGGGGCCCGCCGATGGCGGTCGCGGCGGCGCGGTGGGGCATCGAAGACGACAGCAACGATGAGCGCGTCGCGGCGCTCATCGAGCGCATCGGCTACGCCCGCGGCCGCGCGCTATTGACGCAGGCGCAGGGGCTGCGGGCGCTCCACGGTGGCGAGCACGCGAAGGCCGAGCATCTCCTCTTCGATGCGATGCAGGCCTTCAAGACCCTCGATCTCGAGTACGACCGCATGGTCGCGACCGCCGATCACGCTCGCGCCCTCGCGGCCCACGGTCGCATGGATCAGGCCGCGGCGGAGCGATCGGATGTCCGCGCGTACGCGGAGCGGACGGGCGCGAAGGCACTGCTTGCCACACTGGAGGCGACTCCCGCGGGAGTGTGACCCCCTAATCCGGGAGGTAGCGGTCCATCATCGGCGTGAGGTACTTCGCGAGCCAGTCGACAGTGCGCCGCAGCGCGTCGATGCGGTTCGCGGTCTTCGAGAACCCGTGGCCCTCATCGGGGTACTCGTGGAACTGGTGCGGTGTCCCGGCCTGTTCGAGGGCCCGCACCATCTGGAGCGCCTCTGCCCGGGGAACGCGGGGATCGTTGGCTCCCTGGAGCACGAGGAGCGCGGCGCGGATGTTGGCTGCGTGCGTGATCGGCGAGCGGTCGCGATAGAGCTGCGCGTCCGTCGTCGCGTCCCCGAGCTCGCGGACGAGGTACTCGCGAAGGTCCCCGCGGGTCGTCTCGAACATCGTCGTCCACGACACGACGCCTACGTTCGAAACACCGGCCGCGAAGCGGTCCGGGTGCATCGCGAGCGCGAGGAGCGTCATGTAGCCGCCATAGCTGCCGCCGGTGATCCCCATGCGCGCTCCGTCGGCGATCCCCTGCGTGGCGAGCCAGTCGGCGCCGGCGATGACATCAGCGAGGTCGGCGCCGCCCCAGTCATGCCGGTTCGCTTCCTGGAACTCGCGCCCGTATCCGGTCGAGCCACGGATGTTCGGCGCCAGCACGACGAGACCGCGGTTCGCGAGCAGCTGCGGCGTGGGATCCCAGGCGCGGTAGTGCTGTGCCGTCGGGCCTCCGTGGATATACAGGACCGCTCCCGGCAGCCCGCTCCCCCGAAGCGCCTCCGCGTGCGGGACGAACAGCAGTGCGGGGATCTCCCT
>JANLWM010000277.1:0-9032 GCA_031364525.1 Chloroflexota bacterium
CACACGGCCTACCTCAAGGCGAACTACACACCGGAGTACATGACCGCGGTGCTCTCGTCCGACATGGGCAACTCCGAGCGGGTCGCCATCGCCATCGCGGAGTGCCGCCGGATGGGGCTGCCCGTCATGCCCCCCGACATGAACGTGTCCCGATTCGACTTCGTCGTGAACGGTCCGGAGATCCGGTTCGGCCTCGGAGCGATCAAGAACGTCGGAGAAGGCGCGATCGAGAACATCGTCGCTGCCCGCGAGGCCGGCAGCCCGTTCCGCTCGCTCGAGGATCTGTGCGCTCGGATCGATCTGCAGCGGAACAACAAGCGGGTGATCGAGTCCCTGATCAAGGCCGGCGCGTGTGACGCGTTCGGACCGCGCTTGGCCCAGCTGAACCGGCTCGACGCCGCGCTCGCGACCGGCCAGCGTGAGCAGAAGGACCGCGCCTCGGGGCAGGTCGGGCTTTTCGACTTCGCCTCGGAGCCGGCGGTCGCCGCGCCGACGACCGGCCCGGAGGCGTCACGGAAGGAGCTGTTGGGCTGGGAGAAGGAGCTCCTTGGGATCTACGTGTCCGACCATCCGTTGACCGACGTCGCCCAGCGAATCGGCGATGTGCCGGGGATCGTGTACCTCGCCGAATTGAAGGACGTGAAGGACGAGCTCGTGACGATCGTCTGCGTGGTCACGAGCGCCCGGAAGCACATCACCATGAAGAACAAGGCCCTCATGCTGTTCGCCCAGGTGGAGGACCTCACCGGGGCGTCAGAAGTGACGGTGTTCCCGCGCACCTATGAGCAGACTGCCGGCGTCTGGAACACCGATGAGATCCTCCTGCTCCTGGCCCGCGTGGAGCAGCGCGACGAGATCCCGAAGCTGCTGTGCGAGCACGCCGTCCTGTTCAACGAGGAGGGGATCGCCGAGATCGCGCGGATCACGGAGGAGCGGCGCGCGTCCCTTGCCAAGAAGCGTCAGTTCATGGAGAAGAGCGCCGCCACCACAGCGAACGGAAACGGCAATGGCAACGGACATGGTCCCGGTGACGTCGTCATCCGCTTCCGCGAGGCTCTCGACTACGAGCGCTCGATCGCGGTCTTCCAGCAGATCCAACAGGTGCTCGCCCGGTATGGCGGTCCGCTTCCCGTCTACCTCGAGCTGCCCCGCGCCGGGAGCGGGATCCGTCGCGTCGCGACGACGTTCCGCGCCCGAGCGGCGGAGGAGCTGTCACGGGAGATCGACGCCGCCGTTGGGACGGGCGTCGTCGATGTCGTGTTGCCGGAGGCGCGGATCCCGTCTTGACCATCGACGCGGTCGTCTTCGACGTCGACGGCGTTCTCGTCGACACCGATCGCTCGTATACCGAAGCGGTCATTCGTACGATCCAGTGGCTCCAGCCCGGCGCCCCGATCGACCGCGCCATGATCCGCTTGTGGCGGCGGAGCGGAGACTGGAACAACGATTGGGATCTCTGCTACGGCCTCTACAGCTGGCTCAACGGATCGCCGCGCCTTGATGCCGCGACGGCGGCGCGACGGACGCTGGCCGAGCTCCGCGCGGGAGCACCGGCGCCCGCTCTTGGCTATGCGGATGTGCAGGGCATCTTCGAGGAGCACTACAACGGCACCGCCGTGGCCGTGGCCCGCTACGGCACGCCCGCCCGGGTCCACAACGCCCGGCCGCTCGCGCTGGACGAGGAGGTGATGCTCGAGCCGTCGCTGCTGGCCGAGCTTCGGGCGATGGGCATCGCGAAGTTCGGGGTGGTGACCGGACGGATGCGGGCCGATTGGGACCAGGTCGCCGGCCGCATCCCGCTGCCGCCGGGCATCCCCGTTGCGACAGATGAGGATGGCCGGAAGCCGGACCCGGCGCCGCTCGCCCTCGTGGCCGCCGCGCTGGGCGCCGCCGGCGTCGCCGTGGTGGGGGACACCCTGAACGATCTGCGTATGACACAGGCCTATGCGCGGGTTGGCACGATATCCGCGGTATGCATCATTCGGTGTGATGACGATGAGGGCGACGCGTACCTGCGCGCCGGAGCCGCCGCGACGATCCGCGCGCTGGGCGATCTGCCGGCCGCGCTGCGCTCCCTCGTCGACTGACCGGACGGGCCACTAGGCGACGTGCCAGAGCGCATCCGGCTGCTCCATGGGATCACTGCGGCGATGCTGCGCATCCTCGACCTCGAGCGGCTCCTGCCTGAGATCGCTCGGGCGGCAACGACCCTTGAAAGCGCCGACGCAGCGTCGGTGATGCTCGCCGCCGAGGACGGGCCGTCGCTGCGGATCGTGGCACACCACGGCCTCAGCGAGGCGTATGCGACGGCGCAGCGAATCCCCATGGAGACGGCGAAGGCCATGCACAAGGGCTTCGACGCGCACGTCGAGATCGATCTTCGGGTGCAGCCGCTCGGCGATCCCGCGCTCATCGAGCGCGAGGGGCTCGTGCGGGTCGTCGCGGTCCCCCTCGTCCACGAAGGCGCGCTCATCGGCGGCATCAACGTGTACACGCGGGATCAGGCGCGGACCTTTGATGTGATCGATATCGAGATCCTGCACATCCTCGCGGCGCAGGCCTCGGTCGCGATCACGAACGCGCGGCTCTACGCCGAGGAGCGGAGCGGCCGGCGGATGCAGGAGCTGCTTCTCGAGTCGCTCGGCGACGGGGTGGTCATCGCGCTGCCGAACGGCACGCTGCGCATGAACCGAGCGGCACGCGAGCTGTTCGGAGCTGAGGGTCGCGAGACGTTCGATCGCGCCGCATACCCGCAGGGGTACGTGCTCGCCGCGGAGGACGGGACGCCCCTCGATGAGGGCGAGACGCCGATGGACCGGGCTCTGCGCGGCCTCTCGACGACCGGTGTCTTCACCTCGAGTCCTCGTCGCGGTGTCAGCAGCGTGCTGCGGATCGCCGCGGAGCCGGTGCACGGTGCGAACGGGGCGGTCGTCGCGGGCATCTTGTCCATGCACGATCTCACTGCCGAGCGCGAGGCCGAGCGTCAGAAGGACGAGTTCCTGTCCATCGTCTCCCACGAGCTGAAGACCCCGCTGACGCCACTCAAAGCGCTGGCGCAGCTGCTCCGGCTCCGGTTGCGACGTCATCGCGACGAGGGTCGCCCGCTCGACCTCGAGTCGCTCGACACGAACCTCAGGACGATCGAGCGTCAGGTCGATCGAATGAGCGGTCTGGTCAACGATCTGCTCGAGGTGTCGCGTGCCGGACAGGGCCGATTCCAGCTCGAGGCCCGGGAGTTCGACCTCGTGCCGGTCGTCCGCGAAGTGGTCCAGCGCCACGGCGAGATCGCCACAGAGGAGAGCCGGCATCGCTTCAGCGTCGACGCTCCGGAGTCCTTGATGATGACCGGCGACGCGATGCGGATCGAGCAGGCCCTGGTGAACCTTGTTGGCAATGCCGTGAAGTACTCACCGACCGGCGGCGACGTGCGCGTGGCCCTCGCGCAGCGCGATGGCCACGCATCGATCGTCGTCAGCGACGAGGGGATCGGCATCGACGCGGCCGAGATCGCCGGTCTTGGCAAGCCGTTCGCCCGCGGATCCCGGCGCGCCCGAACGTTCAGCGGGATGGGGATCGGCCTCTACCTCGCGCGCCTGGTCGCCGAAGGGCACGGGGGATCACTCGAGCTGCGCAGCGAGGGCGTGGATAAGGGCACGACGGTCACGATGGAATTGCCGCGCGAAGGAGCTCCGACGAGCTAGCGGGTACCGGAGGAGGGATTTGAACCCTCACGGGCCTTTCGGCCCACGAGATTTTGAGTCTCGCATGTCTGCCAGTTTCATCACTCCGGCTGCGATCGATTCTACTTTCCGCCGGCCCTACGGTTCGCGGAACGCCCGTGAGCTAGGCGCGGGTCGGTCGCACCAGCGACGGCAGCTTCGTCAGGAGATCCTTCACCACCTTCGGGTTCCCGATCACGACCTGCGGCTCGTCCCACGCGGCATCCTCGCCGGTCTTCAGTGACCGCACGACCGCGCCGCCTTCGCGCGCGATGAGGCCGGCGGCGGCGATGTCCCACGGTGAGAGGGCCTCGTGCACGAACAGGTCGACCTTGCCGCAGCCGACGTACGCGATCTCGAGCGCAGCCGACCCGATCACCCGGAGCCGTACGACGGTCGAGTTCATCGCGACGAACCGGGAGTCCTTCTGGGAAGCGGTCTTGAAGCCGAGGCTCATGACAGCGAACGCCTCGCTCGCGCGCGTGACGCTGGATGCCGCGATCTTCGCCCCGTTCAGGGTCGCCCCGCCGCCCTCGTGCGCGACGAAGGTCTCGCCGGTCCGCGGCGCGTGCACCGCGGCGGCGCGCACGCGCCCCTCCTCCACGTACGCGATCGCGACGCAATAGAACGGCACGCCCTGCGAGAAGTTGAGGGTCCCGTCAAGGGGATCGACGACCCAGAGGCGCTCCGAGCCGCGCAGCTTTCGGTCGGCGCTCTCCTCGGCGAGGATCGGGATCGAACGGTCGTGCGCGCGCAGGCGCTTGAGGATCTCCGTCTCCGCGGCGTGATCGGCGGCCGTGGCGAAATTCGCCCGGCCGCGCTTCCGCGTGACGATCTCGACATCGTCCACCCTGATCCGGTCGCCGACCGCGACGGCCGTCTCCGCCGCGAGGCGCGCGAGGGCCGCATAGCGGCGTGCAGCCGCGGCTACCATCAGTCGGCGGGGGGACAGAGCTTCTTGACGCGATCGATGAGCTCGTTGAGATCGAATGGCTTCTCAAGGATGTTCGTGATGCCGCGCGTCTTGAAGTCCTCGGTGTGGGCCGCCGCCGCCGCGCTCATGAATAGGACCGGCATGTCGCGGATCGTCGGATCGGCCTTGATGCGGTCGAATACCTCGAACCCGCTGAGGCCGGGCATCATGATGTCCAGGATGAGCACGTCCGCATGGACCTGGCGAACCGTGTCGAGCACGAGCGCGCCGTCCGGCACGACGACCGCTTGGTAACCCGGTTCATCGTTGAACGAGTCGCGGAGCAAGAAGGCGATCGGCTCGTCGTCCTCACCCACGACCACGACCCGTTTCCGCGCGTGAGCGACGCCCTCGGTCATCTGGTCGCGAGGATATCCCAGATCGCATGACCGATGACCTCGATCTCGCGCGTCGTGGCGACGCGCGCGCATTCGACGCGCTCGCGCGCACCTATGAGCGGAGCCTCTATGCGCACGTGGCTCGCATCGTGGGACCGGGCGCCGACGCTGAGGACATCGTCCAGGACGCGTTCGTCTCGGCGTGGCGGTCGATCGGGAGCTTCGAAGGCACCGCGTTCAAGGCATGGCTCTTCCGGATCGCGCGCAATCGGGCGATCGATCTGTTCCGGACGAAGAAGCGACGGGGCGAGCTACCGCTTGAGCCCCCGGATGACGACGGTGGCGACGGGAGCTGGGCCGAGCCGGTCGCCGGTGGTCCGGAGCTCGCGGACATCGCGTCCGGCGCCGAAGCGCTCGCGGCGGTGCAGCAGGCACTCGCGATGGTGCCCGTCGAGCAGCGCGATGCCCTGCTCCTGCGCGACGTGGAAGGGTTCAGCTACGAAGAGATCGCCACGATCACCGGTTCGGAGCTCGGGACCGTGAAGTCGCGCATCCATCGGGCTCGGCTGACCGTTCGCAACGTGCTGGTCACGCAGGGCTGGAAGGGCAGCGCGGGATGACCGAGATGGGTCGGGGAACCAGGGACCGCCGGCAGGCGTTCTCATGAGTGGAATGACCGAACACCCGCTGACCCTCCTGTCCGCATACCTCGACGATGCGCTCGCGCCGGACGAGCGGGCGACCGTTCGCGCCCATGTCGAGGGCTGCGACCATTGCCGGATCCGCCTCGAGGAGCTTCGGGCGACCAGTCGGCTCATCGCCGCGCTCCCGGCGCTCGTGCCGGCGCGGTCGCTGCTCCCGCCCGTGCAGCGCGGCTGGCTGTGGCTGCGGCCGGTCCGGCTGCTTGGCTCGATCGGGACCGGTACGTTCCTCTTCCTGTTCCTGGCCTCCTACGTCATCAACAGCGGGAGCAGTCTCGGCGGTGGCACGAAGACGTCCGAGCAGCTTGCCGCGAAGGGGCAGTTCGGCGCGGCGGCGAGCGCGGCCGCGGTGGAGAACGCGCAGCGGGCCGCTGCGGCCCGGACCCCGGTCGCAGCTGCGGCACCGGGCGCCCTCTCGCAGAACACCTCGGCCGCGGACAGCGCGCGCAATGCGGGCCCGCCCACGGCCGGCGGGCAGGTCGCAGCCGCGACCGGCGTGGCGACGGCAGCCCGTGAGGACCGCGCGCCGTTCGGCCCGTCGCCGACGGCGTTCCTGGCGCTCGCGCTCCTGTCCGCGGTCCTCGCATTCATCGCCCACCGGAGGCTGCACCGCCGCTAGCCCGCGCCCCGCCGGACCCGTGCCGCGATACTCAACGCATGGCCGAGCGTCTTCTCCTTGCCGATTCGAACAGCCTCATCTACCGCGGCTACTTCGCCATTCCGCCCCTCACCACGACGAAGGGGGAGCTGGTGAACGCCGCGTTCGGCTTTGCGTCGATCCTTCTGAAGGTCATTCAGGACTACCCGCCGCAGCACATCGCGGCCTGCTTTGACCTTCCGGTCCCGACCTTCAGAAAGGAGCTCGACCCGACCTACAAGGCGACGCGCAAGCCGATGCCGGACGACCTGCGCCCGCAGTTCGAGCGTTGCAAGGAGTTCCTCGACAAGTTCGGCGTGCCGATGTACTCGCTCCCCGGATTCGAGGCCGACGATGTGATCGGCACGCTCGCGAAGCAGGCCGAGGCGGCGGGGCTCGACACCCTGATCCTCTCGGGCGACCTCGACACGCTGCAGCTGGTCACGCCGCACGTCCATCTGATGACCACTCGCCAGGGCTTCCAGAACACCGTCATCTACGACCCCGCGAAGATCATGGAGCGGTTCGGGCTCCGGCCGGACCAGATGGTCGACTACAAGGCGCTCAAGGGCGACCCCACCGATAACATCGCCGGCGTGCCGGGCGTGGGGGAGAAGACCGCGGCCAAGCTCATCGCCGATCACGGCTCCATCGAGGGCGTGTACGAGGGTCTCGCGAAGCTCACGCCGAAGCTGCGCGCCGCCCTCGAGGCCAACCGGGACCAGGTGCTGCACAGCCGCGAGATGTCCCGCATCGTCGTCGACGTGCCGGTGAGCCTCGAGCTCGAGCGCACCCGGCGCGGGGCCTACGACCGCGCGCCGGTGGTCGAGATGTTCCGCGATCTCGAGTTCCGCAGTCTCATCCCGCGCCTCCCGCCCGCCGACGGCAACACCGCGGCGCCGCTCCCCACGCCGACGCTGTTCCCGGTCGAGAGCGATCGGATGCCCGCGGTGTCCACGAGCGGCAGCGGGCAGCTGTCGCTCGGCCTGACCGGTCCAGCGCCCGCCCCGGTCGAGATCGCGTTGCTCGCCGACGCCGACACGCCCTCGTATCTGGAGCAGGCCCGCGCAGCCGGGCGGCTCGGGCTCTTCGCCGACGTCGATAGCGAACGTGAGCCGAAGCTGCTCGGTCTGGGCCTGGCCCTCGGGGACACCTGCTGCTATCTCCCCGTCGCCGGTCCGCTGCCGCCGGCCATCGTCCGGCTGCTGGCCGACCCGGACATCGCGAAGGTCGTCCACGACGCGAAGACCGCGCGTCGGGCGCTGCGCCGCGCCGGCGCCGACCTTCATGGCATCGAGCTCGACACGATGATCGCGTCCTATTTGACGAACGCGAGTCGGCGCGGTCACGTCCTCGATGATCTCGCGACGGAGCGCCTGCACCTCGACATCCCGGCATTGCCGGTCCCCGACCGCAAGCACAAGGATCTGCTCCCGACGCTCGACGAGCGCCTTGCGCGCGCGGGCACCGCGGCGGTGGCGACGCTCCGACTGTCGGACCTATATCGCGACGAGCTCGATCGGCTCGGCCTGGAGAAGCTGTTCCGCGAGATCGAGCTGCCGCTGGTCGACGTCCTCGTGGAGATGGAGGAAGCCGGGATCAAGGTGGACACGCGGTACCTCGCGGACCTCGCCGTCGAGTTCGCGGGCGAGGTCGCTCGGATCGAGCGCGAGGCCCACGAGTCGGTGGGCCACGCCTTCGGCATCAGCTCGCCGAAACAGCTGCAGGAGCTTCTCTTCACCGAGCTCAAGCTGCCGCGTGGTCGCCGCACCGGTACGGGCTTCTCCACCGACGCCGCGGTCCTCGAGGAGCTGCGCGGTGCGCATCCGGTCGTGGACAAGATCCTTGAGTACCGCGAGGTCGAGAAGCTCCGGTCGACATACGCGGAGGGCCTGGGGCCGCTCATCGATCGCGAGGGCCGCATCCACACGACGTTCAACCAGACCGTCGCGTCCACCGGCCGCCTCTCGAGCCAGTCACCGAACCTGCAGAACATCCCGATCCGCACCCCGCTCGGCCGGCGGATCCGGCGCGCGTTCGTCGCGCGGCAGCCGGACCACACCCTGGTCGCGGCCGACTACTCGCAGATCGAGCTTCGCGTCCTCGCGCACGTCTCACAGGACCCCGCCCTCCTCGACGCGTTCCGCTCCGGGGCGGACGTCCACACCCGGACGGCCGCCGCCGGCTTTGGGGTCGCGGAGAGCGAGGTCACCCGAGAGCAGCGCAGCGTCGCGAAGATGCTGAACTTCGGCATCGTCTACGGGATGAGCGACTTCGGTCTCGCCTGGCGGATGGGGATGGCCCGCGAGGAGGCCGCACGCTTCATCGACGAGTACTTCAAGCGGTACGCCCTCGTCCGCCGGTATGTGATGGAGACGAAGTCCTTCGCGCTGGAGCAGGGCTACGTGGAGACGCTGCTCGGGCGGCGGCGCTACGTCCCGGACATGGCGAGCAGCAACGGCGCGGTCCGCGGGGCCGCCGAGCGGATGGCGATCAACATGCCGATCCAGGGCACCGCCGCTGACATCATGAAGATCGCGATGGTCAAGGTGCACGAGCGGCTGCGCGGCGCGAAGTGGGCCCGTGCGGTCCTGCAGGTGCACGACGAGCTCGTGTTCGAGGTCGCACGCGATCGCGTGAGTGAGCTCGCGGACGCCGCACGCC
>JANLWM010000114.1:0-2337 GCA_031364525.1 Chloroflexota bacterium
CGCGCCGCATCGAAGCCTCCGTCCAGGTAGACGGCGCCCAGGACCGACTCATAGAGGCTCGCGCCTAGCCCGACCCGTTGCCGGCCCCCGGTCTCGGATTCGCCACGACCCAGCCGCGCCCGGTCATGCAGACCAAGCTCCTGAGCGAGCTGGGCAAGGGGCGGGCCGGAGACGAGCTGCGCGCGCAGGGAGGTCAACTCGCCTTCAGGCGCATCGGGGTGCGTCTGGTACAGCAGCTCCCCGATCACGAGATCGACGACCGCGTCACCGAGGAATTCAAGCCGCTCGAAGTCCTCGATGGCCTCATCATCCGGATGCTCGTGCAGGTACGAACTATGCGTGAGCGCCGTCGCGAGGAGCGACGGATCGCGGAACCGATACCCGCCGATGTCTTCGTCCGCCATGACCCCTTTCGTAAACAGAGAGGCAGCGGCCTCGTGCCGCTGCCTCCCCTGGTCGCCATTTCACGCTCGCGCGAGATCGTCAGGCCACGTGTTCCTCGATGTACTCCTGAGCGTCGCCCACGCTCTTGATCTTCTCGGCATCCTCGTCAGAGATCTCCATCCCGAACTCTTCCTCGAGGCTCATGATGAGCTCGACGAGATCGAGCGAGTCGGCGTTGAGGTCATCGACGAACGAGGCCTCGGGCTTCACATCGGCTTCGTCAACGCCGAGCTGCTCGACGACGATCTTCTTGAGGCGCTCGTACATCTTCGCGTCCGCCAAACCGGATACCTCCGTGCCAGAACTTCCTGTTCCCCCGCCGGCTTCGCCCCCGGCGTCCGGCAAAGTGTCGCCGTTGCGATGCTCGCCCGTCAATCCGAGGCCTTGGTCGCGGTGGTCTTACCGCCCAGCGCGGTCGCGAGGACCCCGTTCACGAACTTGGGCGCGGCCTCGGAGCCGAACAGCTTCGCCAGCTCGACCGCCTCGTCGATGATGACCCCTGGCGGCGCGTCGCCCGAGATGCGGAGCTCGTAGAGAGCGATGCGGAGGACGTTCTTGTCGATCTTGGCCATCTGATCGATCGGGAACTCGGGCGCCAGGGCGGCGATCTCGCCATCCAGCTGCTTGCGGTTATCCAGGACCCCCTGGACCAGGTCCCAGGCGAACCCTGCGGACTGCTCGGTCAGGCCGGCGCGGAACGCCCCCCTGGTCCAGGTGTCCTTTGGGTCGCCGCGGTTGAAATCGATCTCGAACAGCGTCTGGAGCGCCACACGCCGTGCCGGATGACGGCCGGCCCGCTCGGGTCGCTTCACGCCGTCGCGCCCGGTCCGGCGCCCTGCCGGGCCCCCTGTCCAGCCTGGATCGCGCCGATGAGGCCCTGCGACACCGAGCGCTCGGCGACCCGGATCGCGTGTCGCAGCATGTTCGCGCGCGCGCGCCCGTGGGTCACGACCGAGACACCGCCGACGCCCAGCAGGGGCGCGGAAACGTACTCGTCGTAGTCGAGCCGGCCGCGGAGCTTGCGCACGCCGCCGAGCGCGACAAAATACGCGATCTTCCCGCGGACCCCGCCGAAGATGTCGTTCCGGATGCCGTCGCGGAAGACGTCGACGACGCCTTCCATGCCCTTGGCGAGCACATTCCCGGTAAAGCCGTCGCAGACCACGATGTCGGTCGTGCCCCGGAGCGGATCGCGCCCCTCGATGTTGCCGAAGAACGTGATGTCAGCCGCGCCGGACAGCAGGGCGTGGGCCTCGTGCTGGAGCCGTCCGCCCTTGCCCGATTCCTCGCCCACGCTCATCAGACCCACGGTCGGCCGGGCGACGCCGTGCACGCGCTCCATGAACCGTGAGGCCATCTGGGCGTACTGGAGGAGGTTGTGGGCCTCGGCGTCCATCGTCGCGCCCGCGTCGATGAGACACGCAGGGGTGCCCTTGACCGTCGGAAGCATGCCACACAGCGCCGGCCGGTCGATCCCGGGGATGCGCTTCAGGATGAGGACGGCGGAAGCCATCGTCGCGCCGGTGTTGCCCGCGCTCACGACGGCATCGGCGTCGCCCCGCTTCACCAGCTCCGTCGCGACGCCGATGGACGTATCCGTCCGCCGGCGAAGCTCCGACGAAGGATGCTCATGCATCTCGACCACGTCACGCGCGTCCACGACGGTGATCCCTGGACGCGGGGCGGTCCCGAGGGCGGCGCGAACGACCTCTTCGCGGCCCACGAGGATGATGTCGGCGACGCCACCGCTGTCCCGATACAGCAATGCGCCCCGGACGATCTCGTCCGGGGCGTGGTCACCACCCATCGCGTCGACCGCGATGCGCATCTCCTCCGCCTAAGAGGCGGCGGTGCGCTTCTTTGCGCGGATCTTGATCACCTGGCGGCCGCGGT
>JANLWM010000288.1:0-17249 GCA_031364525.1 Chloroflexota bacterium
GAGCGCGGCCGCTACGCCCAGCACCACGAGACCCTGGATCCGAGGCGCACGCCGGTCGAGACGCTGCGCGCGGTCCGGCCGATGACCGAGGGCGAGGCCGTGGCAAAGCTGCTGAAGTTCCTCATTCCCTATGCCTCGGCCCAGCTTCCCGTCGCGAAGCTCTCCGGTGGCGAGAAGAGCCGGATGCAGCTTGCCTGTCTCATGTACTCATCCGCGAACTGCCTGCTCCTGGACGAGCCGACGAACAACCTCGATATCGCCTCGGCAGAGGTGCTGGAGGCCGCGCTCGACGAGTTCAACGGGACCGTCGTCGTCGTCTCCCACGACCGGTACTTCCTCGATCGGGTCACAGATCGCATCGTCGCGATGGACCAGGGTCGCGTTCGGATGTTCGACGGCGGCTACAGCGCGTATGCGGAGCGGGCGTCCTAGTCGACGTCCAGCGATCCCAGTACCAGCTCCTCGATCAGCTGCGCCAGCTCCTGGACGTCCGGAGCACCCCGGCGGTCATAGATCGCGAGCTGGCGCGTCAGCGTGATGATCGACCACGCCACCACCATCGGCGCCAGGTGCTTCCCTTCCGATCGGGCCAGCACGCGCGCAGCCGCGACCTTCTGGGCCAACATATGGATCAGCTCGTTCCGCCATTGGGCGGAGAACTCCGTGACCTCGGCTTCTTCGAGCATCGCCTCGTGCCAGGCGCGCCACAGGCCGGACATCTTCGCGTCGTCGGCCACCTTGCGGATGACACCGATCAGCCGCTCGCGATCGATGAGGTCCTCGGCGGAGAGAAGCCGAGCGGCCAAGGGAGCCCGCTCGACGACGAGCTTCTGAAGGAGCTCGTACTTGTGAGCGAAATGCGCGTAGAAGGTGCCGATGCCGACGCTCGAACGGGCGCAGATCTCCTGGATGTTCGCCGCGTGGTAGCCGCGCTCCGAGAACGTGGCCTGGGCGCCATCAAGCAACCGGTCCAGGGTCGCGTCGGCCCGCCCGGGCTCCTTCGTCCTGCCTGAATTGGAAACTGAATTCCGGTTCGGCATTTCTTTCATTACACGCGTACGGTCACCACGGGCCGCCACGGGCGCAATCGCCCGTTCGGGTGAGCAAGGGAATAGCCGTCATGAAACAAGCAATATCTGTCTGGTGGCGCGTCGCCACGCTCGTCGTCCTCATGGTCGCCACGACCGTGATGTTCCATTTCGGCGGCCCGGACCTAACGGACTACTCGGCGTTGATCGGCGTCCTGCCCATCGCCTTTGCGGCCTGGTTCTTCGGCGCGCGGATCGCCATCGTCGTCATGGTGCTGGAGGCCGCTGCCAACGTGAGCTTGATCGGACAGGCAGGCGCGACGACCCAGGACGTGATCATTCAGACCATTCAAGGAGCAGCGCTCGCGGCAGTCTCGATCAGCGTCGGGGCAGCCCAGTCCACGAAGCGCCGGCTGACCGCCGCGCTCGCAGCCGATCCCGTGACCGGCTTGGCGAACCGCCAGGTGTTCATCCACGAGGTGGACCGGCTGCTCGCCCGCGACACGAACGTCACCATCGGAATGCTCGACCTGATCGACATAGCTGACGTGAACGAGACGTTCGGCTACGACGTCGGCGATGAGGTCATGCGCGCCGTCGCGGTCAGCCTCCGCGGCGAGTTCGGCCCATCGGTGTTCATCGCCAAGGGCATTCACGAACGGTTCGCGGTGATGTGGCCCACGACCGATCTCGCGGACGACGTCATCGCCCATCGCCTCCTTGCGATCGTCAACGAGCCATTCATCGTCCGCGGGGCCGAGCTCCGCACGAGAGCCCGGGTCAGCATCGCGCGCCGCGACGCCACCTCCGCTCGGCACGGCAGCGAGCTGATCCGCGCGGCCACCAAGGCCCTGAGCCACGCGGCGCGGCAGGGACGATCGTCGCAGAGCGCCGAGGCCGCCGGGCCGACCACCGGGATCAGCCGGCTCGAGGTGCTCAGTGACCTCAGTCGCGCGATCGCAAACGATGAGTTGCGGCTGTACTACCAGCCGCTCCTGGATCTCACCACCGGATCGCTTCGGAGCTTCGAGGCGCTCGTCCGCTGGCAACACCCGACGCGCGGCCTCGTGCCGCCACTCGACTTCATCCCCGTCGCCGAGCAGAGCGGTCTGATCGTCCCGCTCACCGAGTGGGTGATCGACGAAGCGCTCCGCCAATCGCGTGAGTGGGCGGATCAAGCGCTGCGATTCCCGGTGTCGGTGAACATCGGCGCGAAGACCCTCGCGGTTTCGGCCGACCTTGCCGGTCTCGTGGATCGGCTGCTCACGAAGCATGGCGTGATGGCAGCGAGCTTGTGTCTCGAGGTCACCGAGACCGACGTCATGACGGACCCCGCCCATGCGGCAACGGTCCTTGGCCAATTCAAGGACCTGGGCGTGCGGGTGGAGATGGACGACTTCGGCACCGGATATTCATCGCTCGCCTACCTCCAGAAGCTGCCTGTCGACGGTGTCAAGATCGACCGATCGTTCGTGAGCTCGCTCCTGGACTTGGACCACACCTCCGCGATCGTGCGCGCCGCGATCGAGCTCAGCCACGCGCTTGGTCTCGACGCCGTCGCTGAAGGGGTCGAGAACGAAGCGGTGCTCCAGCTACTGAAGGAGATGGGCTGTGACGCTGCGCAGGGCTACCTGATCTCTCGACCAATGCCCGGCACGGAGGTCCTGTCCTGGGTCACCGAGCTCGAACGCCATCCGCGGGTCGACAAGCCGCCGGTCGCCCCCACCGAGACGGCGGAGCGCGCGACCGCACGTACGAGGGGCACCGTTCTGGTCGTCGACCATCAGCATCCGTTCCGGCTCGAGGCGCATCGGGTCCTCTCCGCTCAGGGGTATCGGGTATTGCATGCCGCGACGGCGAGCGAGGCGCTCAGGATCTGCGCCGAGGCAGATGGCAAGGTCACGCTCGTTCTGACCGACGTACACCTGCCTGATTGGAATGGCGACGATCTCGCCGGTCATCTCCGGCAGCTGTACCCCGACGTGCGCTTGATGTTCATGTCCGGTGACGGCCAGTGGAAGGGCCACGCCGGGACTGGTGCCTTCCTCGCCAAGCCATTCACCAACCGGGAGCTCGTGGACGGGGTCGCCGCGGCCCTCGCGTCGTAGCCAGGATCGCCCCGGCCTAGAGCACCGCCCCGCAGCCCGGACACCGCCCGGCGCGCTCTGAGCCCGACGCGCCGCAGCCCCTACAGCGCAGGACGCCGGTCGCGTCACTCCGCTGCACGCGGCGGATCTCCGCGTCGAAGGAGGAGTCCCACCGCCGCTTCATCCGGAGCTCGGTCGCGCTCCTGCCGCCGCCGAGCAGCATGGCGAAGCCCGCGAGGAACACGACGAGCACGACGACGCCGGCCAGCTGATCCATCTGACCTCTACCGTGATCCGGTGCCGAGGGTTCGGTGCTCGCCACCGGAGGAGCTGCCGTTCCCGGCGGCGCGAAGCGAGGCCGCGATCCGGTGCAGGAAAGCGGTGTCGTCGGCTTCGTCGATATCTGGCACCGCCGCGCGCAGCGGCCGGGCGATGAGCGCGGCAAGCGTTACGCGATCGCGTGTCGAGAGCGTCCGCTCACGCGCGACGAATTCACGGACGAGCCGCTGCGACTCTCCGGAAAGACGCAGCGACGCGCCTGCCGGCAGCGGATCCGACGCGGCGCTGATCGGATCGAGCGTGCGGAGCGAGAGCCAATCGAGCCGGGGCTTTGGCGCGCGCACGACGTACGTGCCGGCCGCGAGGTCACCGAGTCGCTGCGAGCTCGGCGTGAGGAAGATCATCACGACGCCGAGGGCATACCAACCGGGCAGGAAATCCACCAGCCGCACGAGGTTCCGGATGAGCACGGCCGTGAAGCGGGCGGGCTCGCCATCGGGTCCGATGACCCGGAGACCCGCGCGGCGCTTCCCGACCGTCTGGCCGTTCCAGAGCCACTCCAGTAGGACGAAGTACGCGACCCAGCTCGTCAGGATGAGGAACGCGGTGATGCCCGCAAGCTGCGTCGCGATGGATGGCGGTAGCCGCGAGCCGATGACGATCGCGGCGATGGAAAGCCCGAACACCATGAGCACCGAAAGCAGCCCGTCGATGATCGCCGCCGATCCCCGCGTGCCCGCGCCGGCGAGGTCATAGCGGAGCACGACGTGATCCGCCGTTTCGACCTCGAGCCGCCCGAGCGAGACCGCCATGTGCGCATGGTACGGTCGGGCCGTGCCGATCTCGGTCGATCGCTTCGTCGAAGATCGCCGGGCCCGCTGGAGCCGGCTCGCGGCGCTCGTCGAGTCCGCACAGGGCCGCGTCACCCGCCTCGGTGCGGATGAGACGCTCGAGGTCGGCCACTTGTACCGCGTCGCGACGAGCGATCTCGCGATCGCGCAACGCGACTTCAAGCGTGACGCCGTCGCGGAACGGTTGAACGATCTCGTCGCCGCCGCGCACGCCGTCGTCTACAGCGAGGCGCCGGCTGCGCGTGGCCGGCTCTGGCGATCCATCGCCCGCGACATTCCGCAGAGCGCTCGTGCGAGCTTCCCCTACACCCTCGCGGCGTTCCTCGTGTTCCTCGTGCCGGCCATCGTGACCTTCGCGGCGGGTCTGATCAGCCCGGAGGTCGCTGCGTCGTCGCTCCCAGCGGCGCAGCGCGAGGAGCTCGTCCGCCGCGTGCCGGGCAGCGAGATCCCGATCGACGCCCGCCCGGTGGCAGGCCCGTTCATCATCGCGAACAACATCTTCGTGTCGGTCGTCGCGTTCGGCGGCGGTCTCACGATCGGGCTGTTGACCATCTACGCGCTCGTTGAGAACGGCGCGATGCTGGGGACGCTGTTCGCGGTCCTGCTGTCGCGCGGCGTTGCCGGGAACCTGTTGACCTTCATCCTGAGCCACGGGTTCCTCGAGCTGTCGGCCATCTTCCTGTCCGGTGGCGCCGGGCTGCGATTCGCCTGGGCGATCCTGCATCCGGGCCCGCTGTACCGGCGCGATGCGCTGCGCCTGGCCGGCGTGCAGGCGATCCACGTGATGTTCCTGGTCGTGGCCACCCTGACGGTCGCTGGGATCATCGAAGCGTTCGTGTCACCGACGTTGCTCGCCGTCCAGCTCAAGCTCGCGATCGGGGTCACGACCGGCGCGTTGCTGTGGGGCTACATCTTCCTGGCCGGCAGCGGGCGGCTCGGCCGTTATAGGAAGCGCTTCTTCAGCTCGAGGTAGCGCTGGATCACGGCGACGGTGAGCCGGTCGGACGGCACGTCGATGGTGTGGATCCCGCGCTGGCGCAGCACGGCGAGCACCCGGGCGCGCTCCTCGATGACGGTCTGGGCGATCGTGCGCTCATACGCGGCCGCCGTCGTCGCCGGCGCGTCGCGCGCGAGCTCCGCGAGGCGTGGATCGGCGAGGACGCAGCAGAGCACAAGGTTGTTCCCGGCCAGCCGGCTCACCGCCGCGACCAGACCCCGCGACGCGTCGGTATCGACGAGATCGGTGAACAACACGACGAGCGCCCGGCGCGCGGCACGCGCGCGGATGAACTCGAACGCCATCCGCGGGTCGGACTCGGTGGTCGTCACCTCAAGCCGCCGGAGGGCGTCGGAAATGCGCAGGAACTGGCGGCGGCCGCGACGGGCCGGCAGGAACGACCGCACCTCGTCCGAGTAGCCGAGCACCCCGACCTCATCGCCCTTCGCCGTCGCGACGTACGAGAGCATGAGCGCGGTATTCACCGCGTGGTCGAGCTTCGTGAGCTCTCCGAGCGTGCTTGCCATCATCCGGCCGGCGTCGAGGACGATGACGATCCGCTGTTGGCGCTCGGTCTCGTATTCGACGCTGATCGGGCGGCCCCGTCGCGCGGTCGCGGTCCATGAGATCGACCGCGGGTCATCGTCGGGCTGGTACTCGCGCAGGCGCTCGAAGACGCTGCCCGCTCCGGGGATCCGGGCCCGGCGCTGTCCGGCGTCATATGCGAGGCCGCGCCGCGTGCTGATGTCGTATCGGCGCAGCTCCCGGAGATCGGGATAGACGTTCGCGGGCCCTGCGGCCGCGACGACCGACTGCCGTTCGACGAGATCGAGCGGACCAATGACACGCAGGTGGATGTCCCCGAACTGGAAGGTCCCCCGGTGGCGCGGGCGCGCGAGATACGAGAGCGAGCCGTCCGCCCCGGCGGCGAGGTCAAGCTCCGTCTCGCGCCGGTCCACCCGGAAGGAGACCGGAGCGTCGTCGCGGACGCGGATCCGGACCGCGCGGGGGAACGGGTTGTGGACGGTGATCTCCACCCGATTCGGAGCGCCGAGCGACAGCTGCGGATCGACGAGGCGCCTGACGTCGCGGGCATCCAACCGGGGACTCCCGCGCCAGTCGACGGCAGCAAGCGCGAGCGCGCCGACGATCACGACGGCCGCGATCGCGACGAACGCGGGCGACGCGGCGGCGACTGCGAGCGGGATGGCACCGACGAGCAGCAGGCCGAGCAGGCGGGGTCGCGGGATCGGGAAGGCCGCGAGGCCGGCGCGAAGCGCTAGCGCGGAACGTCCAGCCGGGCAAGGATCCGCCGGACGACGGCGTCGGCATCGAGGCCCTCGATCTCGGCCTCCGCCTTCAGCACGAGGCGATGGCGGAAGACCGCCGGGACGAGCGACTTCACGTCATCCGGGGTGACGTAGTCGCGTCCGTCGATCGCCGCCCCGGCCTTCGCGGCGCGGAGCAGATGGACGGCGGCGCGCGGGCTCGCCCCAAGGAGCACGTCGGGCGAGCGGCGCGACTCGCCGGCGACGCGAACGATGTACTCGAAGATCGAGGCCTCGACGGTCACCGCCTCGACCTCGGCGCGGGCTTCATGGAGCGCGCCCGGATCAAGGGGCGCGAGCGACGCGACATCGGCGAGCGGCAGGCCCCGGCTGTGCGCCTGGAGGATGGCGATCTCCTCCGCCGGCTCCGGATAGCGGACGACGGCCTTGAACAGGAACCGGTCGAGCTGGGCCTCCGGCAGCGGATAGGTGCCCTCGTACTCGACCGGGTTCTGCGTCGCGAGGACGAGGAACGGATCCGGCAGCGCCTGCGCCGCGCCTTCGAGGGTGACCTGATGCTCCTCCATGGCCTCGAGGAGGGCGGACTGGGTCTTCGCCGGAGCGCGGTTCACCTCGTCCGCGAGGACGACGTTGCCGAAGATCGGACCGCGGCGAATGCGGAACTCTCCGGTCGAGAGCTCGTAGACGGACGTGCCCACCACGTCGCTCGGCATGAGGTCGGGTGTGAACTGGATCCGCTTGAACGTTCCGCCGATGAGCTGCGCCACCGTGCGCGCGAGCAGGGTCTTCGCGGTGCCCGGGACGCCTTCGATGAGCACATGCCCGCCGAGGACGAGCGCGATGTAGGCAAGACGGATGGTCTCGTTCTGACCAACGATGATCCGGTGGAGATCCGTCTCGAATCGGGTCGCGGTGTCCTTTGCGGTCACGTGGCCTCCTCGCGCAGCAATGTGGCGACCCGCGCGACGGTACGGACCAGCTCGGGTTCGTGCAAGCGACGTCGCAGGTGCGCATCGATCGCTGCGATCTCATCTGCGCGCCCCGGAGATCCTTCCCTGATCCGCGCCACGATCTGCTCGAATCCTGTCGCCGGATCGAGGCCGGTCCTTCGGGCCAGCCCCGAGTGCAGCTCGCGGCGCAGCCGGTCCCGCACGATCTCCTGATGACCGGCGCGGCGGACCAGGCCCGCGAGACCGCGGACGTATTCGAGGCTCGAGCGCGGCGGACGCGGATCGAGCGGCTGCGGCGGACCCAGGCGCCGGCCGGTGAGCGCCACGTATGCGAAGACGACGACGAACGCGAACAGCAGGGCGCGTCCGGGCCACGTGCGCTCGATGACGGCAAGGATGCTCGGCGGCGGGTGGACGCCGTGGTGATACTCGTCGAACGCGACGGCTCCCCCGCTCGCGAGCGCCGCTGTCGCGAGAGCGACCACGAAGCGCGCGTTGTCCGCGTTCGGAAGGCCGCTCGCGAGGAACGGCGCGACCGCGCCGACGACGATGAGCGTGCCCTTGCCTTCGGACCGCATCGCTACCGTCGGGCCGCGACCATCGGTGCCGATCGGATCCCACCGGGCCCCGAGGCGCAGCTCACGACCAAGGCCGGTGTCGATCTCACGGGCGGGAGGCGCCGCGAAGAGTGCGCCGTTCAGGCGGGTCCGCGGTGATGTGACCCCCTGCGCGAAATGCACATCGATCGCCTCGAGCAACGGTTGCACGAAGAGCTCGACGTCGTGGGCCACGATGACGGTCCCGCCGGATCCGAGATACGCCCGGATCGCCGCCACGTCCTGCACCGTCACGAGCTCGGATGAGCGGAGCATGAACACGACCCCGGCGCTGTCGAGCGAAGGAGCGAACCGGTCGCCCTCGAGCGTGATCGTGCGGATGCCGACCGCCTCGATGAGCCGTCTGAGCGTGGCCGCACCGCCCGGGCCCTCGTCGTAGACCGACGCCGTCGGACCGTGATCTGCGTCAGCGCTTGGCGCGCCGATGGCGGCGAGCACGACGGTGATCGCGAGCAGGACCACACCGAGGGCCACGAGCGGATCGATGCGCCGGCGCCTCACGCGGCGATCCGCTGCGCGAGCTCGCGGCCCCGGGCCGCGTCGTCGCGGTCGGCCGGCTTCAGCCCGAACCAGACCCGTTCGTGCAGCGCGACGAGGTCACGGAGCGGTCCGATCTGCGGGATCGCAGCGGCGCGCGCGAGGAGCTCGCGATCGGTGAGCGCGGGGTCGTACCGGATCGTCTCGTGCGCGGCGAGCGTGGCGAGCGCGAAGAGATACAGCTCGTGGAGCGCCTCCCGTGGGCGGCCGGCGGCCATCGCCGTGTCGGCGCGCGCGAGATGCACCGCCGGGTCCTCCGCCGCCCCGACCCGCAGATCACCGCTCAGCGCCTCGCGACGGATGCGCTCGCGGAGTCCGCGGCCGAGAATGCCGAACACCAGGAGCGCGACGCCGACACCGAGACCCGCGACCAGGATGATGACGACGTAAGGGTCGACGGAGGCGAGGGTGCCACGCCCAACGAACGACAGCACCTGCGCGACCAGGATGAGGAACAGACCGATGAGCCCGGGGTCGTCCGGCGCCGCGACCGGACGCGGACGGGTCACCGCCCGCAACCGTTCATCCACGACCGGTCCGGTGAGCCCCGACCCCACCGCGCGGTCGACCATCGCGATGCGCGCGGCGAGGTCGGCGATCGCCGCCTGCATCGCGGCGTCATCGGCCCCGGCAATGCGCGATGCGAGGCCGGCGTCGTCGATGACGAGCGTGGAGCCGTCGGCCAGGCTGACCGCATCGGTGGTGCGGAGCAGGAGGGCCGCGCGACCGAGCAGTCCGGGCTGCTGGATCTGGGGCGAAGATCGGGCGGCCTGAACGAAGGACCGGACGTCCTGAAGCCGCGAGCGATAGGTCTGGAGGCTGATGGTGTCCGCGGCCGCGCTGCCACCGCCGATCCACCACAGCGCGATGATCAGGACCGCTGCGCGGGTCAGGCTTCGCGCGGCAGCGCCTCCGCCGCGAGCTGCAGATCGAAGGCTTCCTTGCGCACGCGGAGGTCGTAGTAGAGGAGGACGATCGCTCCGTAGATGAGCGGGCCGCTGATCGTGGCCGTCGCGACGTTCGCGATGGTCTGGAGCACCGCGCGGACGGTCGGCTCCGCGATGAAGGACGCAAGGAACACGACCGTGAACACCACGCCCAGCAGCGCCGCGATGAACCCCATCAGGATGTAGAGGCCGAGGGCGCGCAACCGGGAACGGTCGATGAGGTGCAACGAGCGGCGGATCGCGGCGATCGGGCCGAGGCCCTCGAGCACGAGCGCGGGCGCGACGACCGCCAGCGACAGGACGGCCCACGGAATGATGAAGAAGAACGCGATCAGGCCGATGACGACCGCGACCGCCACAAGGGCCGACGAGTTGAAGACCGCCAGGGCGATCGCGAGGACCAGGAACACGGCGACGAACGCGACGACCAGCATGATGCCGGTGAGCACCAACCGCGGAGCGGCCCGGATACCGCGCCGGTACGCCTCGCCGATCGTGATGGGGCGGCCCAGATACCGCTGCCCCATCGCCTCGATCAGTGCGCCGGCCTGCACGATCGAGATCGCGATGCTGACGATCACCACCGCGACCGCCGCGCCCGCGTTGACCGGCGCGAGCTGGCGCGGGAGCACCGGCGCACTCCCCTGTGAGCCGATGGCGGTCCCGAGATCGTTGAGATCGAAGGTCTGGTTCAACCCGGCGACACGCTGAAGGACCTCGACGATGAGATCCGGGATCAGCGCGATGCCGACGAAGAGGACGACGTTCGCGCGGATGAGCCGCAGGACGCGGTCGATGATGTCGCCCACGCTGAGCGGGCGAAGGACGGGTGCCTCGTTCATCGCCCGTATCGTACGGTCGCGCTAGTCGCCTTCCGCAGCGGCTCCGAGCGGACCGCGCGGCGCGGGCCGCGGTGGAGCGCTCTCGCCGAGGCCAAGGCGCTCGTACAGGCGCGCCAGGGGCCGCGGAGCCCACCAGTTCAGATCGCCGAGCAGCCGCATGGTGGCGGGCACGACGAGCGCGCGTACGAGCGTCGCGTCGATCGCGACGGCGATCGCCATGCCGAGGCCGATCGCCTTGATGATCACGACCTCCGCGAGCGCGAACGCGAGGAAGACACCGACCATGATCGCGGCGGCGCCGGTGATCAGGCGGCCGATGCGCTCGAGGCCCTCTGCCACCGCGTATCGGTTGTCGCCCGTCCGCTGATATTCCTCCTGCATCCGGCTGAGGAGCAGGACCTCGTAGTCCATCGATAGCCCGAAGACGATGCAGAACATGATGACGGGGAGGGTCGGATCGATCGAGGAGGGCGTGAAGTTCAGGAATGACGACAGATGACCGTCCTGGAAGATCCACACCAGCGCGCCGAACGACGCGCTGATCGAGAGGAAGTTCATGAGCACGGCCTTGAGCGGCAGGATCACCGAGCCAAGGAGGAGGAACAACACGATGTAGGTCGCGAGCACGACGAACGCGACCGCGATCGGCGTCTTGCCGAGGATGAAGCTGATCGCGTCGACGTCGTATGCGGTGAAGCCCGTGACGAGGAGCTCGGCTCCGGGCGGCGCGGCGATCGCGCGGATGTCCGCAAGCTGCCGGCGGGCCTCATCGCTCGAGATGGGCTTCGCGCTGAGGGCGGTGAGCACCACGATGTCCTTGCCCACGCTCTGACGGACGCCCTCCTGGAGCTCCGGGGCAAGCCCGGCGCGGTCCGCGTACAGGAGTGCGTACTGCGGCTTGGCGATCGACGGGTCGACATCGACGACGCTCTGCACCCGCAGCACGTCGGGCACGGCGGCGATGCGCCGCGAAAGGTCGTAGAGGGCGCCGAGGTTCTGGGCGCCGAGCGGGTCCGACCCGTTCGTGTAGTGGACGACGATCTGGAACTGGTTCTGGTCCTGATTCGGGAACTCGTCCAGCAGGGTGTGATATGCGACCCGCGATTCGGCGCTCGGCGGCAGCATGTCGACGGAGCCGTTCGCGAGACGAAGCCGCAGGAACGGCGACCCCGCGAGGAGGATGAACGCGAGCACCGGGATGAGGACCACCAGCGGACGGTCCATGACCGCGACCGCGAGGCGGTGCCAGAGGCCCGGTCCGCGCTCCGCGGTGGAGACCGGCTGCCGGCGGATGCGGCGCCAGAGCTCGGCGATTCGGAGGCTGTTCACCCGTGGACCGAGGAGCGACAGCACGGCCGGTAGGAACGTCAGTCCATAGAAGACCGCGATCGCGACGACCAGTGCCCCGGCGTAGCCCATCGAGGCGAGGAAGGTGCCCTGGTAGAAGAACATCCCGGCCAGACCGATCGCGACCGTGATGCCGGAGAACGTGATCGCGCGACCAGCGGTGGCCATCGAGCGCGCGACGGCGTCATCGACGCTCTGGCCGCGCGCCAGCTCCTCACGGAACCGGTTGACGATGAACAGCGAGTAGTCGATGGCGACGCCGAGACCGATGAGGGTCACGATATTGAGCGCGTACTGCGAGACGTCGGTCGTGCGGCTCAGCGCGAACGTCGCGGCGATGCCGCCGACGACCGCGAGCATGCCGACGCCGAGCGGCAGCATCGCCGCGAGGACGGTGCCGAACACCAGGAGCAGCAGGATCAGCGCGAGCGGCAGCGACACGAGCTCGGCCCGCTGCAGGTCGCTCTCGAGGATCGTGTTGAAGTCGTGGTTGATGGCGAGATATCCGGTCGCGTCGACGGTGAGGACGCTCGACGTGACCTTCGCCCGTAGGGCCTCGTAATACTTCTGCGCGACGGCTGAGTCGTCCTTGACGCTGATGATCGCGATCAGGCGGTGCTGATCCTTCGAGATCAGTGACGACGCCTGCGGGCCCGGGTCGTATGCGGTGAGCACCGACTGGACCCGCGGATCGTCACGCAGCCCTGCGAGGGCCTGGGTCACGGCAGCCTTGTACGCCGGATCGGCGGCCGTAAGGCTCGTGCTGCCGAAGAGGACGGTGAACGTCGTCTTGTTCGATCGGGGGAGCTCGTCCTTGATCAGCTGCGCTGCGCGGCCCGACTCGGAGGTCTGGATGATCCCGCCGCTCGTGAGATCGCCGCCCCCCGAGCTGACGAAGATCGAGAGGGCCATGAGCATGGCCGACAGGATGAGCACCGCCCAACGGAACCGATAGACGAGATGTCCCCACGCCGCGAACATGCCGTCTAGCGTATTGCCGATACCGCGCTCGCGCTGGCAGATGTGAACGTGCGCGGTCTCAAGACACGGCGATAATGAGAGTGTCAACGGGGTGTGGCGCAGTTAGTAGCGCGCCGACTTTGGGAGTCGGAGGCCGCGGGGGCGGGACCCGCCACCCCGACCCGTTCGGAACAAGGATCCAACTGTCCTCGACGCGATAGCTGCCGGCCTCCTCAGAGAGTGTGCGGCGCGCACGAACGACCGTCCGCATCACATGGCAGTTCGCGCACACGAGCTCGCACTTCCTCAACTCCTCAAGCACGATCGAACGTCTCCGGTTGCCGACCATCGCACTGATCTCGCCAACCTTGAGATGCCCGGGCAGGTGATCCCAATGCATCACAAACGTGGGAAAGGTTCCCCCACAATCTGCGCAGGCGCGACCTTCTTTGAGATCGTCCATCCACGCGCGCGCAGCGCTACGCCACGCACGCACGCGCTCAAGTCGCGCCGTCTTGCCGCGCTCTGCGTAGTAACGACGGTCATATGCGCGCCGACAGTCGCGGCAATAGGAGAACTGGCCGGTACGCGAGCGGTGAAAGGCGCTCTCAAGGCTTGAGGCGCCGCACTTCGTGCACGTCCGGCTCGCTTCTCGTGGGTCCTTCGCAGCTGCATCCATGCGTCTCTGGCCTCAATGAGCGGCATCGGCTTGGTGGATCGCCCACGGGCCCCAGCGATTGCGCTTGAACGTTCGGATCGTGTGACAGTTGGTGCACACGAGCTCGCACTTCGCGATCTCGGCGAGGATCTCTTCCTCGGACCGGCCGGTCCACGAAGCGCTGAGGTCCCCAAGCTTTTCGAACTCCGGCAAGTGGTCCCACTGCATCACTTGTGGATCGAAGATCTGACCGCAATCAGTGCACTGTCGCCCAGTCTTCAGGCTGCGCAGCCAGGCACCACGAGTTATCGGGTAGACCGGCCGAGACGTGCGGGGGACGCTTCGCCCGACCCTCGCCTCGTAGCGCGCGTGACTGATCTCAGCGGAGCAGGCTCTGCAGTACACCTGCAGTCCGTCCGCGCTCCGCGCGCTTCGATTGAAGGCACTACGGGGCCGGAAGATCGCGCATCGGGAACACCGCTTCATGCCGTTCGGGCAATAGAATATCTGTTCTAACTCAGAAAAGCAAGCAGGCAGGGCCCAAACCGCGCTGCAGACAGGACCTACCTTGTCGCGACCGTCTCCATCACGCTGACCTCGTCCCCCACCCGCACGGGTCCATCAGCGACGACGACATTGCACACGAGCCCGCGCCGGCCATCGAGCATCGCCTGGAACTCCTTCGGATCGGCGACGCCGTTCATCTCGCCGATGTGCGTGCATGGATCGCACGGCCCGTTCACCCGCAGCGTGATCGCGCCGACCCGCAACAGCGTGCCGGTCTCCAGATCGCCGAGCTTCGGCAGACCCTCCACCGTGATCTGCTCGCGGAGGTCACCCGGCTTCACGCCGACGGACTCATGGGTCGAGATGTCGACGACGGTGACCGCCCGTTTCGTCCGCGATGCGTGCGAATCGCCTTCGATGCCGCCGCCGGCACGCGCCTGGGCCTCGGTCACCTGCCGCATCGGCTTGCCGTGACCCTCGTGGAGCTGGAGCGAAACGACCGTGGGCATCAGAGCGACCTCCGCATCACCGCGTAGCTGCCAAGCGTACCGACCTCGACGAAGCCGTTGTCCAGATACATCGACAGCGTCCCGTGGTAGCTGCTCGTCGCGAAGGTCTCCCATTCACCGAGCTTCACATCAGGACGCCGCGCGAAGCCCTGCGCCTGCCGCAGGCCGGCGGCGCGGAAGCTCTCGATCGCAGCCTCGAGCAAGGCGGAACCCACGCCCTGCCCGCGCACATCCGGCGCGACGACGAAGCACATGACCAGACCGGTACCCTCGGGGACCTCGGCGAACGCGGGCGCGAACTGCCGCGGGTTCGCGTACGCCTCCTTCGGCTGCGCGTTTAGCCATCCGACGACCTTGCCATCCCTCACTGCGAGAAAGCCGTGCGCGAGCCCGGCTCGGATCCGCGCCGCCTTCTCGCTGCGGTTGTGGTCGCGGAACGGTGCGAACGCCGGCGTCGCCGGGTCGGGATTCTCGGCGGGGTGCGTGAGCGACTCGTAGAAATTGCAGTAGCAGCCGGCCCACCACGCGTTGTCGGCGAACGCATCGCCATCGAAGAACGCCAGAAAGTCATCGACCCTGCCGGGCTCGAGCGGCCGGATCACAAGGTCGGTGCTCCCTGACATCGCAATGGTCTACAGGAGATACTCCGCGGGTGCCCCGCACCTGGCCCGCTGACTGGGAGCGTCGCTACCGCGGCGACAACTGCCTCATGTGCGCGCAAGGACGCCCGGAGGAGAACGAGTTCGGGATCCGCGTGTACCGGAGCGACACCTCGGATGGCTACCTGCAGAAGGCCGACGTCGGCCAGCGGGGCTACAGCCTCGTCATCTGGCGGGGGCGCCACGTCGCTGATGTCACGCAGCTGACCGAGACCGAGGCCGGCGCCTATTGGAGCGACGTGCTCCGTGTCGCTCGGGCACTCGAGCTTCACTACACGCCGGCGAAGCTCAACCTCATGACCCTGGGCAACGAGCTCCCGCACTTGCACACGCACGTCATCCCACGCTACGTCCACGACAGCGAGCCGGGCCAGCCCCCGCACTTCATGCGCGCGAACCCCGAGCGGAAGCTGTTGCCCATCGAGGACGTCCGCCGGGATGCGATCACGCTCCGCCAGCTCATGGAAGGCCGGATCGCCGAGTAGCTAGTCGCCCCCGAGCGCGGCGCGAAGTTTCGCGCCGGCAAGCCCGCGGTGCGAGATGGCGTTCTTCTCCTCGCGCGGGACCTCGGCCATCGTGCGGCCGTCGCCGGCGATGATGAACAGCGGGTCGTAGCCAAAGCCGTCCGCGCCCCGGGGGGCGGTCCCGATCTCGCCGCGCACCTCGCCATCGAATGTCTCGACTCGGCCGTCGGGGTGCGCCAGCGCGATCACCGACACGAAGCGCGCACCGCGCTCGGTCACGCCGTCGAGCAGCGCGAGCAGCATGCGGTTGCGATCGGCGGGCGCGACGTCCTCGCCGAAGTACCGCCGGCTGCGGACACCGGGTGCACCACCGAGCGCATCGACCTCAAGGCCCGAGTCGTCGGCGATCGTCGCGAGCCCCGTTGCGCGCGCGTAGGCAAGCGCCTTGAAGATCGCGTTCTCGGCGTAGGTCGCCGCGTCCTCCGGCGGATCGGGGGGCGGCTCGGCGAGGTCATCGACGCTCTGCAGCTCCACATCGAGTCCCCGGAGCAGCGCCCGAAGCTCCGCGACCTTTCCCGTGTTGCGCGTCCCGAGAAAGAGCGTGCGCGTCACGCGAGCGCGCGGCGCTGGGCCTCGAGGAGCTGGTCGATACCCGCGAGCGCGAGCGTCAGCACCTCGTCGAAGGCCGCGCGCGAGAACGGCGCCTTCTCGGCGGTGCCCTGCACCTCGATCAGCTCGCCCTTGTCCGTCGCCACGATGTTGACGTCGGAATCGGCGATCGAGTCCTCGGCGTACGCGAGGTCGAGCATCAGCTCACCGGCGACGAAGCCGGCAGAGACCGCGGCCACCTGCTTGCGCAGCGGACTGGGCGACATCTTCCGCAGCGCGTGGGCCAGCGCGACGTATCCGCCGGTGATCGCGGCGGTGCGCGTGCCGCCGTCGGCCTGCAGCACCTCGCAGTCGATGGTCACGCTCCGTGAGCCGAGCGCCTTGAGGTCGATGGTCGTGCGCAGCGCGCGTCCGACAAGGCGCTGGATCTCGAAGGTGCGCCCACCCGGCCGGCCGGCGATGCTCTCGCGCTGACTGCGCTCGAGCGTGCTGCGCGGCAGCATCGCGTACTCCGCGGTGATCCAGCCCTGGCCCTTGCCGTCAAGGAATTTCGGCACGCTGTCGGTGAGCGTCGCGAGGCAGAGCACCACGGTGTCGCCGAACGAGATGCGCGCCGAGCCCTCGGCGAACTTCGAGACGCCCACCTCGATCGTCACCGGCCGCAGCGCGTCGGCCGCGCGCCCGTCAGGCCGCTTGAACTTCGTCACGTGTCGCCTCCCATAACGCGCGCATGTCCGCATCGCTATACGACTCGAGCTCTCTGCCCGCCTCCCGCGCGCGCGACTCCACCCGCCCGACGTGAGCGGTGAAGCGGGCGTTCGCCTCGCGAAGCGCGGTCTCGGCGTCGAAGCCGCGGTCGCGGGCTTCGGCCACAAGATCGAAGAGCAGCTCGCCAAGGAACTCCTCATCGTCGACGTCCAGCGGCAGCTGGACGCGCGGTGGCACCAGCTTCACCCGGGCCGCCCGCTCCTGCAACCGTTCGGCGGCGAACAGCGCCGGCAGGCTCCGCGGTACGCCGTCGAGGATCGATGCCGCCGCGACCGTGCTCTGCTTCTCCTGCTTTTCCGCGCGCTTGATCTGCTCCCACTGCACCAGCAGGTCGGTGCCGTCGA
>JANLWM010000303.1:0-2530 GCA_031364525.1 Chloroflexota bacterium
CTGCCGATCCTCGCCGAGTTCGACGTCAAGCCGGCGCGGTCGTGGTCGGTCACGGTCGAGGGCAACGGGACTGACGTGCCAACGGGCGAGGACAACCTGTTCGTCGTCGGCGCGATGGCCGCGGCGAAGGCGCTCGGGCAGACCATCGGTCCGCTGCACGTGACGCAGCGCTCCGCCATTCCGATCAGCCGCGGTCTCGGATCCAGCGCCGCGGCGATCGTCGCGGGGATCGTCACGGCCAACGCGCTCGCGGGCGAGCCGCTGGGCCGGCGGGCCATGCTCCGCATCGCGACCGAAATCGAAGGTCATGCTGACAATGTCGCCGCCGCGCTGTACGGAGCGTTCACCATCGCGCTTCCATCCGCCGACGGCCCGATCGCGACCCGCCTGGCGTTCCCGAGTACGTGGCGGGCCTGCCTGTTCGTGCCGACAGCCCAGCTTGCGACAAAGGAGGCGAGGGCGGCGCTGCCGAGTGACGTGTCGCGCGCCGACGCGGTCTTCAACCTCGCGCACGCGTCGGCCTTCGTTGCGGCGGTCCTGCGGGCCGACGGCACGATGCTGTCCCTGGCCATGCACGACCGCCTCCACCAGGCGGCGCGCCTTCGGCTCGTTCCCGCCCTCGACGAGATCGTCTCGGCCGCCCGCGGTGCCGGTGCCTTTGGCGCGGCGCTCTCGGGTGCCGGGCCCGCCGTGATCGCCTTCGCGCCGGCCCGGCTCGCCTCGCGGGTGACCGCGACGATGGAGGAGGCCGGGACGGTCGCCGGCACGCCCGGTCGCGGCCGGGTGGTCCGGATCCGCGCCGCCGGCGCGCAGGTCATCCGGGACCAGTGACGCGGCGCCGTCGTTCGCGTTGATGTGAAGATGAAGCAGCTCCTGACAGCATTGGCCCTGACCGTGGTGCTCGCCTCGTGCGCGAATTCGTCCTCGGCCGCCGATCAGGTGACCGGGGCGCCGGCGACCTCGACGCCCACCGTTACCGCGACGCCGACAACAAAGCCGTCCCCGGTCGTGTCCGCCAAGGGCTTCATCACCCTCACATCACCGACGGTGAACGCGAAGCTCCAGTCGCCGGTCATCATCACCGGTGACGCGAGCGTCTTCGAGGCCGCGCTCCAGTGGCGGATCACCGACACCGGCGGGCGCGTCATCGCCGAGGGCATCATGACCGCGAGTCAGGGCGCGCCCGGGCGGGGGACCTACACCGTGAGCGTGCCGTACACCGTGACCGCCGAGACGATCGCGTTCGTCGAGGTCTACTCGCGGAGCCCCAAGGACGGGAACATCGACGACCTGGTCCGCGTGCCGGTGACGCTCCGCTAGACCGGACGCTGCCGAGAGCGAGCGTCTGGTCTCGCTAGCATCCGGTGGTGGCGAAGTCGGCCGGGGTCGAACGCTGGTTCGCGGCGACGAAGCCGCCGTCCGAGGCCGCCCTGCGACGCGTGCGCGCGATCATCCTCGGCGCGGACCCCAGCATGCGCGAGCGGATCCAATACGGCATCACGTTCTCGTCGACCAAGAGTGGCGACTTCGCCGCGTTCGTCCGGTACAGCGAGCCCGGCGTGAATCTCAGGCTCATGCGCGGCAGACGCCTTCGCGGGCGCTATCCGCACCTCGAAGGGGCGACCGTGAAGCGCGTGCGCATCGCCGACGAGCGGGCGGCGATCGCGCGGGCATCAGAGCTGAGGTCCATGGTCAAGGAATGGTGCGCGCTCGGCGACCGCTAGCCTTTTCCCGTGGAACGCCTCGCACTGCTCGCCGATCCAGCGGTGCGCTCGGTCTTCGCGCGTGAGCTCGGGCGCGACATCGAGTACCACGACTCGATCGGCTCGACCCAGGATCGCGCTCGCGAGCTCGGCCGGGCGGGCTCCGCGACGCTCGTCGTGGCCGATCACCAGACCGGCGGTCACGGCCGCGGGGAGAAGACCTGGCTGAGCGCGCCCGGCGCCTCGCTCCTCGCCTCGTGGGTGTTCCGGCCAGCGCCCGCGGAGCCGGCGCTGTTCTCGCTCCTCGCCGGCGTGGCCGTGCGGCGCGCGCTCCGGCCGTTCGGCGTCGCCGACGTCGGCCTCAAGTGGCCGAACGACGTCTGGCTCTCCGGGGGCAAGATCGCCGGCTGCCTCGCGCACGGCGCCGCCGACCACCTGGTCATCGGGATCGGGATCAATGTCGGGCAGCAGGAGCTGCCGGCCGAGCTCGCCAACAGCGCCACGACCCTCGCCCGCGCCGGGCACGCCATCGATCGCCTCGCGCTCCTCGCGCGCGTGTCCGCCGAGCTTGATCGCCTTGCCGACCCGGCGGCCCACGCCGAGGCGATGGCCGACTGGCGGAAGCGCTCGATCACGCTCGGGCGCGACGTGGAGGTCCGGGACTCCGGGAGTGCCACATTTCGTGGCCGGGCGACGGCCCTTGCCGAAGATGGCGCACTGGTGGTCGAAACGGAATATGGTCAGCAACGCGTTCTGGCGGGAGAAGTGAGGGAACTGGGATGAGCGGGAAGTTTCCGTTCGCCATCATCATCGATGGCACGACCGTG
>JANLWM010000327.1:0-5356 GCA_031364525.1 Chloroflexota bacterium
CCCTGGTTCGACGTGGACGTGGTCGAGTCGTCCCCGGCCACGCCGGTGGGCGATCTCGGTGCGGCGGCGCGGGCGAGCCTCGCCTCGCCGCTCGGCTCGATGCGCCTGCGCGATCTTGCGGCCGATGCGAAACGGTCGGCCGGTGCCCGGGGTCCCCGCGTGGTCATCGCCGTGACCGATCTCACGCGGGCCTGTCCGGACGACGTGCTCGTGGCGGCGCTCCTCGAGGAGCTGAACGCAGGAGGCATCGCCGATGAGGACATCACGGTGATGATCGGGGTCGGCCTCCATCGTCCGACCACCGATGCCGAGAAGGTGGAGAAGCTCGGCGACGTCGCGCGCCGGGTGCACGTCGTCGATTCCAACGGCCGCGATCCGGCGGCCTGGGCCGACCTGGGGACGATCCCGCCCTACGACGTTCCCGGCTTCACGCAGAAGCTCGTGAAAGATGCGGATCTCGTCATCGCCACGGGCATCGTCGAGCCGCATCAGTACGCGGGGTATTCCGGCGGGCGCAAGACCGTCGCGATCGGCTGCTGCGGCGAGCCGGTGATCACCGCGACCCACGGCATGCGGTTCCTTGAGGACCCGGGCGTTCGGCTCGGTCGCATCGACGGGAATCCATTTCACGAGACGGTGCGCGAGATCGCGCGCCGCGCCGGACTTCGATTCTGCATCAACGTCGTGACCGACGATCGGGAGCGCGTGGTCGCCGTCGCGTCGGGCGAGCCCGATGCGGTGCTCGCCGAGCTCGTCGCGAAGGCCGCCGCGATCTACACCCGGCCGATCTTCAAGCAGTACGACATCGCGATCGCGGGCGTCGGCGCGCCGAAGGATGTGAACCTGTATCAGGCCTCGCGCGCGGCGACCTACCTTCGGTTCGCGCCCACGCCGGTCGTGCGTGAAGGCGGCTCGATCATCCTTCCGGCCAAGCTCGATGAGGGTGCCGGCGAGGGCGCGGGAGAGCAGCGCTTCCTCCACGCGCTCGAGTCCGCGGAATCACCGGCAGCAGTCGTCGAGGCGGCGCGGCGGCATTTCGAGGGCGGAGAGCAGCGGGCCGTCATGGTCGCGCTGACGCTGCAGCACTGTCAGATCGTCGTTGCGGCCTCGGAGGCGCCGGAGATCGTGCGGCTCGCGAAGCTCCGCGCGGCCGTCGATGTCGAGGAAGCGCTCGATATCGCCTACGAGCACATCGGCCGGCCGGAGCGCGCGAGCGTCCTGCTCGTGCCGCGGGCCATCCACACCCTTCCCGTGGTGCAGCCGCCGCCCGGCGGCTCCTAGGCCTTCTTCTTGCGCTTCGGTTTCGCGGGCAGCGCCTGGACCCGCACCGTCTGCTCGCGGCCCCACTCGAACATGCCGGAGAAGAACTCGACGAACAGCGCGAGCTCCTTCTCGGTGTACTGCGCCAGCCACTCGTCCGACCCATTGCCCATCGGCCCGTAGAAGGGCTCGAGCTCCTTGGCTCGCGCGGGGATGAACTCCACCATCACCCGGCGCCGGTCGTTCGGGTCAGCGCGGCGCCGCACGTACTTCCGGCCCTCGAGACGGTCGATCATCCGGGTCACGGCCCCGCTGGTCAGGCCGGTCAGCTCCCCGAGACGGCCGGCGGTGACCGGCCCCCCGTGGCTCAGGAAACCGAGGCACTCGAGATCGCTCGGCGAGAGCCCCACCTTGTCCGCGATGATCTGGCTGAGGACGACGGCCTGGCCGTGGACGCGCTGCAGCGAGGTCATCATCGCCTCGTTCAGCTCCCGGCGCGATCTCCTTGCGGCCACTCCAGCTCCGTATCACTTGATATAGTGATTACCTGCGCGGCGCAGATAATGAGCCGCACACAGATCAGTATAGCGACGTAGCGGTGAACGAAGGAGACGACGGTGACGGCACAGACCACGACCAGCAAGAACCCCTGGCTCGTCCTCATGGTGTTCAGCCTCGGGCTGTTCATGACCCTGCTCGATCTGACGATCGTGAATATCGCGATCCCGAGCATCGTCGATGACCTCAAGGCCCCGCTGGACGGCATCCTCTGGATGCTCAACGCGTACAGCCTGGTCTACGCCGTGCTCCTGATCACCTCGGCGCGCCTGGGTGACATGTTCGGCCCCCGGGCGCTGTTCGTTGCCGGCGTCGGCACCTTCACCGTCGCGTCCGCGCTCAGCGGTCTGGCCCAGGACCCGACCCAGCTCATCCTCGCGCGCGGGGCCCAGGGCCTCGGCGCCGCGCTCATCGCCCCGCAGGGTCTCCCGATGATCACCAGCCTCTTCGCGCCGGAGAAGCGCGGCGGGGTCTTCGCCATCTTCGGCATCCTCGCCGGCCTCGCCGTGGTCCTCGGTCCGACGCTCGGCGGCCTGATCGTCTCCAGCTGGGGCTGGCGGTGGATCTTCTACGTGAACATCCCGATCGGGGTCGCCCTCGTCGCCGCCGCCTTCACCTTCGTTCCCGACCTCCGTCTCGGTCGCGCCCACCGGCTTGACCTGGTCGGCGTTGCGCTCGCGAGCTCGGGCCTCCTGCTCATCGTGTTCGGCCTGATCGAAGGCCAGCGCTTCGAGTGGGGGACCGTGACGGCGTTCATCACGATCCCCGAGATCATCCTCGCCGGCATCGTGCTGCTCGTGGCGTTCATGGCGTACGAGCGTCGCGTGCAGGATCGCGAGCCGCTGCTGCCGTTCGCGGTCTTCCGCGACCGCAACTTCACGCTCATGGTGTTCGTCCTCATGGCGATGGGCTTCGCGATGCTCGGCGTGTTCCTGCCGATCACGATCTACTACCAGTCGGTCCTCGGCTTCGACGCCCTCACCGCGGGACTCACCATCGCGCCGATGCCGCTCGCGATGATGGTCGCCTCAGGCGTGGTCGCGAGCCAGGTCCAGAAGGTCGGGCCAAAGCCGTTCCTCTTCGCCGGCCTGACCCTCTTCACGATCGCGCTCGCATATATCGCCTGGACCGTCAGCGCCGACGGCGGCCGCTGGGCCCTTCTGCCCGGCTTCATCCTCATGGGGATCGGCATGTCGGGCGTGTGGACGCCGGTCTACGACCTCGCGACCCGCGACCTCAAGCCGGAGCTGGCCGGCACCGCGTCCGGCGTGCTCAACACGATGCAGGAGCTCGGCACCGTCGTCGCGAGCGCGGCGATCGGGGCCGTTCTCCAGAACCAGCTCGCGACGTCCCTCAAGTCGGAGGCGGTCACGTACTCGAAGCAGCTTCCGGCGCCTTTCCAGCAGCCGTTCGTCGACGGATTCGCCAACGCGGCCAAGCAAGGTCTCGAGGTCGGCGCCAGCCAGAACGGAGCGTCACTTCCGCTGCCCCCCGGACTTCCTCAGTCAGTGGTCGACCAGCTCGCGCAACTCGGTCACGCCGTCTTCACCCACGCGTTCGTCGATGCGATGCGACCGAGCATGGCCCTACCCATCGCGATCGTGATCATGGCGGCGATCTTGTCGCTTGCGGCCCGGTCGCCCCGGCGGGTCGTCGCCTCGACGGCAGCAGCTCAAGCGGAGCAGACCGTCCCCGCGTGACCGTTACGAGAGGTCAAGCTCGGACGGGATCGGTAAGCGCGAACTGGCACGCCGCTCGCTAGAGTCCGGTCGTGGGCTGTTGTCTCGGCGGTTGCGTCCGACTCCTCTTCTTCACCTTCTGGCGCCTCGCGCTCGCGGCCCTGACGGCCGTCGCGCTCGCGCGCGTCGATGATTACATCGAGGGCTCCGAGCACCGCGATGCGGTCACCGGGCGCGTCTGGCGGGCTTACCGGACCCGTTCCGGAAAGAAGATCAAGCGTGGGCCGCCGCCGGACGCCGGCTCGGCCATTGATACCCAGGGCAAGCCGAAGCCCTAGGCCGCGTCCTTCCGCGGGAAGAGCCGCACACCGATCGCCGAAAGCGCGATGGACAGCACCGCGGCGGCGAGCACCGCACTGAAGACACCGTTCGAGATGGCTCCCGCGGCGACGCCGAGACCGAGCACGACGAAGCTGAACTCGCCGATCTGCCCCAGGCCGACGCCGAGCTGCAGGACGCGCACGCGAAGCCCGACGGCCCTCGCGAGACCGGCGGCGATCCCCGACTTCAGGACCACGAGCCCGAGGGCGAGGGCGAACCACGTCCAGCTCGTGGCGATGGCCGCGGGATCGACCAGGGTCCCGATCGCGACGAAGAACAGGACCGCGAACACGTCGCGGAACGGCAGCACCTCGCGACGCGCCTCCTGGGCCTTGGCATCGGCGCTGAGCGCGAGACCGGCCACGAACGCGGCAAGCGCGACCGGCACGCCGAAGAAGACAGCGCCGACCGCGGCGGTGACGATCGCGACCGACACCGCGACGATGAGGAATGTGTCGCCCTCGGCCCGTACTGCTGCGAGGATCCGGGGAACGATGAGCACGTGGACGAGGCTCGCGAGGATCGCGAAGAGCGCGAGCCGCAGCAGCGACGGACCGACGCCGCCGCCGCTCGGATCGAGGATCGCGGCGAGCAGCGCGACGCAGATGAGGCTCACGGCGTCCTGCAGCACGGCCCACACGACGAGCGTCCGGCCGGTGCGATCGTCGAGGGTGCGCTTGCGGCTGCGGCTCATGTTCACGATGACGACGGAGCTGGAGAGCGCGGTCGCGACGCCGATGGTGAGTGCGCCGGCGGTCGACATGCCGAACACGAGCGCGGCGGCCGCACCGATCGCGATCCCGAGGAGGACCTGCAGCGGCGCGGCGACGAGGAGCCCGCGGGGCTCGCCGCGGAGCGCACGCACGTCCAGCTCGATGCCGACCTCGAACAGCAGGAGGATCACGCCGATGTCCGCGAGCACCTCGATCTGGTGCTTCTCGACGAAGACGCCCGGCGTGTGCGGGCCGGCAGCGAGCCCGACCAGCAGGTACGCGATGATCGCCGGCACCCCGAGTCGCCGCGCCACCGAGCCGAGGAGCGCCGCGGCCAGCAGGAGCGAGCCGAGCTCCAGCAGCGGCGTGGCATCCGTCACCCGCCGAGGCTACGCTCCGGGCGTGCCCG
This sequence comes from Chloroflexota bacterium, assembly GCA_031364525.1. GTDB lineage: Bacteria > Chloroflexota > Limnocylindria > P2-11E > P2-11E > UBA4735. Next base: position 5,001 of record JANLWM010000327.1, read on the forward strand.
GACGCATCGACACCTTTCGCATCCCCACGCGGATCCAGTTCGGCCGCGGCGTCGCCCTGACCCTCGCCGACCCGCTCCGCCAGGTCGGGGCGAAGAAGGTCCTGATCGTGACCGACCCCGGCGTGATGAAGGCCGGTCTCGTCGAGCCGCTCGCAGAAAAGCTGCGCGAGGCGGGCATCGCCTACGAGATCTACGACGAGGTCGTCCCCGATCCCGGAGTGGCCGAGGTCCAGCGTGCGTACGAGCGCGCGAAGGAAGTCGGCGCGGACGCGTTCGTCGCGGTCGGCGGCGGCTCTTCGATCGACACGGCGAAGATGGCCGCGGTGCTTCTCTCGAATGGTGGCACCGTGCTCGAC
>JANLWM010000336.1:0-9504 GCA_031364525.1 Chloroflexota bacterium
CCGCCCTCGTCATGTGCACTTACAACACGGAGAAGCTACCCGGCTCGGACCTCAACTTCGCCGGGAACGATACCCACCCCTACACGATCCACGCGACGACGCTTTGCGAGAATCCGCACTACGTGCCGTTCGCCGACTACATCGAGCGGCGGAACCGACCGACCAAGGCGGAGCGCGAGAAGAACCTCAGCGGCGTGACGGTCGGCCCGCTCAAGCGCTAGCCCTTCCTAGCTCTTCTGGGCGACCCCGATGTAAAAACGCGAGAAGATCGTTTCCTCGACGATCCGAAGGCCCGCGCCACGACAGAGCTCGTGCAGCTCCGGCCTGGTATTGAGCCGATTGCCCCAGGTGAGCTCGAACCACTGCGCGAGCGCGGCGAATCGCGTCGGCATCGTCCGCAGCTCCGCATCGGTCGTGGGGTACGTCTCGTCATAGATCACGAACTGGCCGCTCGGCTTGAGGGCGCGCGCCACCGCCGCGAACGCCGCGACCTTCTGGGCCGGGTCGATCTCGTGGACGACGAGGAAGCTCGTCGCGACGTCGTAGGCGCCGTCCTCCGCGAGCCCCTCGGCTCCCATCAACCGCGCTTCACAGCGGGACTCGAGCCCGTGCTCCGCGATCCGTCGCCGGGCGAGCTCGATCGAGTGCGGCTCGTTGTCGACGCCGACGCAGGTCGAGTTCGGGAAGCGCTCTGCCAGCTGAACGAGCGCCCATCCGGCGCCGCAGCCGACGTCCAGGATCCGCGCGCCGCGTTCGAGCCGCTGCTGCAGCGCCGGGAGCTTCGGCAGGACGAACTCGACGAAGATGCGCGGCAGCGATCGAAGGCCGTTCGCGATGGTCGCCATGAATTCGGGGCTGTGTTGCTGATAGGACATGGTGCTGCCGTCGCGGAACCGTTGGACGTAGCCCGCGTAGTCCTCGGCAAGGACCTGATGCGTGCGAGCCGCATCGCCGAGATAGAAGGTCGCGCTCGGCGTTCCGAGGATCTGATCGAAGTGCGTGGCCATCCGCCAGCCCGTGCCCGCGCGCTCGAGGAGCTCGAACCCGAATGCCGTCTTGCACAGCGTGTCGGTGTAGTACGGGTCCGTGCCGAGCTGTGCCGCGAGGGCGTCCGATGTGATGCCCGGCGCTCCGGTGATCGCCTCCCACACGCCGAGATCCCGGCCGATCGAAAGCAGATAGGTCGCGTGGAACCCGGAGATGAGGTCATAGAGCTTCGTGACCTGGTCGGGGATCGTCGGCTCGGCCATCGGTGCGAACACTACGGCTAGGCCGCGGTGCGCACCTCGGCGTCGGCGCCCAGCGCGTCCTCGGCCGCGCGGAGCAGGCCGCCGGTGGTCGATAGATCGACCGACCAGAGTGCCGCGCCCGCGCTGATCCGCCAGCGCGCCCCGTGGAACGCGCGCACGTTGGCGCTCATCGACCGAACCAGCTCATCGATACGCGCGCGGGCGAGCGTCGCGAGCCGCTCCGCGTCGCCCGCGCATGGCGCGACCAGCGCCACGCCGTCGTCGCCGTAGCGATACGCCGAGACCTCACCGCCGAACAGCGTGGAGGCGCCGCCGAGCGACGCGCGGATCGCGCGGTGCACCATCGCACGGCGACTCGCCTCATTCGCGTGCCCGATCACGATCGCGACGAGCACGACGCAGAACGGGCGCCCGCCATCGCGAGCTGCCGCGACCCGCTCCCGCACGTGCGCGACGAGGACCCGGTCTGCGTACGCGTCCGCGATCCTCGCCCGGTACGGCGGCGGGGCGGGCTCCGCGACAACGACCGGTGCCACTCGCGGCGCGATGTCGCCGAGGAGCCGCATCACGCTTGGCACGACCGCGGCCCAGCGCTCCCGTTCGGCCATCCGCTCGGCCGCACCAAGGGCGGTGAGTGCGACGGCTCCCTCCGGCGCCGGCACGAGATGCCCGCCCTCGAGCAACGATTGGAGCGCTCGCGCGAACGCCCCGGACGCAAATGGCAGCCGCTCGGCGGAGACTCGCGCGAGGAGCGACGCCGGCCGGCCCGGCCCGGTGCTCAGCGTGTCGAGCAGGTAGAGCCGGAAGAAGGCGGTCGCGAGGCCGGTGCTTGCAGGTCGCACATGGTGTGTATCCGGCAGGGGCTTGCTACCAGGCGACGAGCTTCCAGACCTCCGGCTCGTTCGTGCCGGCCTCGCCGATCTCCGAGAAGAGGCGCACCGCCCGTTTCAGGTGCCGCATCGACTCGTCCGTGCGCCCGAGTGCCCGAAGGATGTCGGCGAGGTTGTTGTGGAGCGCCGCGATCCGATGACGGTCGTCGAGTGCTTCACATTCGGCCAACGCCAGCTCCGTGAGCTCACGTGCTCTCGTGAGGTCGCCAGACTCCTTGAGCACAAGCGCGAGGTTGTTGAGGGCCGCCGCGTGGGCTTCGGGATCCCCGAGCTCGCGGGCGAGCGTGACGCTCGTCTCCAGATGAGCACGGGCACCGGACACGCCCCCGGCGCCGAGGATCCCGAGGATGTTGTGGGCTTGCGCGAGCGCCCGCCTGTCCTTCGACCGATCGGCCAGTCCGAGGGCCTCGGCCGCAAGCCGCTTCGCCCGCGCGCTATCGCCCGACCGATGGGCGGCCAGGCTCCAGTCGGCGAGGATGCGCGCCTTCGCGCCTCCCTCGCTCGCCTTGTGGGCCGCGCCGTAGTGACGCTCGGCCTTGGACCAGTCGCCACGTCGGTGATGCACCTGGGCCAGCTTGTGCTCGATGCCTGCGCGGGCGCTCGCCGGCGCCTTCGCTGCCGCGGCTACGTAGCTCTCGATCGCGCGCCGGTAATCGCCGTGCAGGGTGTGCACGTCGCCGACGGCCTCCGCCGTGCTGACGCCGGCCGGCGCATCGCTTGCGGGCAGCGTCCCTCCCTCGATCGCTTCATAAAGGAGACGCGTCTCCGACCCGGGAGCGACGCCCAGCTCCTGATCGAGCAGTCGGGCAGCTTCGCGATACTGCCGGAGCGCCGCTGACCGATCGCCTGATCGCGCGTGGAGGCGCATGAGGTCGCGATGCGCTGGCTCGTGGAGCGGATCGAGCGCAAGCCGCCGTTTCGCGTGGCCGATCGCGACCTCTAGGTCGCCGGCGCGCTCCGCGACCGTCGCGAGCTGTGCGAGGGCGCTCGCGTACTCGGAACGCAGGGCATCGGTCTGGGCCGCCTGCCAGTCATCGAACGCCGTGCTGTCACGAAGCGAGAAGCCCTGCAGAAAGTCACCGCGGTAGAGCGCGATCGCATCTTCAAGGCGGGCGGTGCCGATCGCTCGCCGGAACTCCGCGACGTCGATCCGGACATTCGCCCGATCGAGATCGATGGTCTCGCCCTCGGCGTCGAGCCATCGGTCACCGAGCGCCGTTCGCAGCACCGAGAGCGTCCGCCGCAGCGCGCCGCGGGCCTTCTGCTCGTCGTTGTCGGGCCAGAGCAGCGCCGCCAGCGTCGCGCGGCGCTGCGGCTGCTCGGACACCGCGAGGTAGGCGAGCAGCGCGGTGGCCTTGCGCGTGTCGGTCTCGATCTTCGTGCGGCCGACCTGGATGGACGGCGCGCCCAGCAAAGAGACGCGCAGCTCGGACACGCGGCCGAGTATGGGCGGTCTACCCGGTCTCGAGCTGACCGGCGTACTTCTCGAGGCCGGCGATCACTCCTTTGAGTGCGAGACCCTCCGCCTCGATGCGCTTCGCGAGGCCCGCGGCCTGCCTGAGGCGCTCGGCGATGAGGGTCCACGCCGCCGACCGGTGGGGCAGCAGGTACCCGCCGATGTAGAAGAGCTCGAACGTCGGACCGGCGGTTCGTCCCGGTGCGCTCGGTCCGAAAGGCAACGTCGTGAGGAGCTGCCCAAGCGGCTTGATCGCCGCGAACATGAGCCCGACGCCGATGTTCTCGAGGACCGCGAGCTGTTCCGGGGTCTCGTCGGTGTGCGCGAAGAAGCGGGTCAGCGCGAGGAGCATCGCTTCGTTCACCACGTTGAAGAGATCGGCAACGCGTCGCGTCCGCGGATCGTCGATGAGGGGAACGGCGTCGCCGTACCGGTGCTGCCGGACGTGACCGGGCAGCACCGGACGGGCAGGCTCGAATGACGGATCCGCTGCCCTCATCGCGAGGTATTCGTCGTAGATCTTGAGGAACGTCCCGAAGTGGGCCTCCCGCCAGTCACCGGTGGCGCCTTCACCCTGTTCGACGATGACGTCGATCGCGCGGTGCGCGGTATCGAGGTCGGTGACGGCGACGAGGCCGTCCCAGTGCATGACGTCGGGGCTCGTCTGGGCCATCGCCGGACCGATGAACAGCTTCGCCGGGCCAAGCGTGCCGGTCAGCCATCCGAAGCCGATGTCGATCGCTCGGTAGAGATGCCCGACCGTTCGGAAGCTCTGTGGCGCCGGAACGATGTCGTCATCCGCCATGAGCGGCCGCGCGCGCCGCACGGCGATCTTCGCATCGGCGTCCTCGAGGGCCACACCCTCCGGCCGTTCGAGGAACAGGAAGTGGCGGAGCGCCGCTTCGCCGAACGGCACGAGCGCGATCTGGACCCCGGCGGGGAAGTGTTTCGCCGCTGTCGGGAGGTTCGGGCGGCTGAGGTGCGGCGCGGCGCCGATCGCCGTCAACAGGTTCTGGACGAGCGTGAGGTGGAGCATCTCCTGCTTCGCGACGGTGAGGATCGTCTTCCGCCACTGGTCCACCGCATCGAGCTGCGCGGCGGTGAGCCCCTCGTCGAGGCGCTGCTTCATTGTGAACGCCGCGAAGAGGTACTCGCAGAGGATGGTGTGCTCGAGCTCCGCGGCCTCGCGCAGCAGATAGATGAGCTGCTCCCGGTGCTCGACGATGATCGGCGGTTCGATCGCCGCCGGGGTCTCGCGGATCGTGCTGCTCATGCCGCTGGTCTAGGGAGCGGGCGTCCCACAAGCGTTACGACTGGGAGGCGAAGCCGAGCAGGCGGGCCATGGGCCTTGGGCCGCCTTCCGGCAGTCGTAACGCTTTCCGGACGCGCTCGGGCTAGACCAGTGCCATGCGACCGTCAATCCGCCTGCGCCAGGGGACCGCGGTCGCGTTGGCGCTCCTGACCCTCGGGCTGTCCCTGGTCGGGCTGATCCTCGGCGGAGGGACCTTCGGCGGGACGAGCGGGACCGAGCGATCGGTCGTGGGCGACCTGTTCCAGCTCGTGACCATCCTTGCCATGGCGATCGTGGGCGGAGCGATCGCGGTCCGGCGACCCGGCAACGCGATCGGCTGGCTCTTCGTCTGGTTCGGCTTCCTGACCGCGTCATACGCCGCCGCCGGCGGCTATGCGATCCACGCCCTTGTCATCGACCCAGGCTCCCTCCCCGGCGGAGTGTGGGCCGCCTGGTTCCGCAACTGGGCCGATCGGTGCGTCGCCGCGCTGATGCTTCTGGCCTTCTTCCTCTTCCCGACCGGTCGGCTTGCCTCGCCACGCTGGCGTTTCGCACTCGCCTTTCCGCCACTCATGGCGCTGGGCATGGCCGTGCGCGCGTTCGTCCCAGCGCCGATGGACTTCCTCGGCCTGCCCGATCCCGCCGGGCTGGCCTGGGTGCCAGAGAGTGTGAGCAACGGGATCCTCGGAGGCATTCCGGCGATCGTGGGCGCCGGAGTCGCGTTCGCGCAGCTCCTGACGCGATTCCGAAAGGCCGGTGGAGTCGAGCGCGAGCAGATCAAGTGGCTGACGATCCCGGTCGTCGGCCTCATCGTCGCGCTCATCGCGACGGTCCTCGATCTGGTGTTCGGCGGCCCGGCCGGCGCCCGCGGGAACGGGGTGGTCGTCTCGGCCCTTTACGCGCTGGTCGAATTGCTGCTGCCGGTGTGTATGGGTATCGCGGTGCTGCGCTATCGCCTGTTCGACATCGATGTGCTCATCAATCGGGCGCTGGTGTATGGCGCGACCACCGCGCTGATCGCCGGTGCTTTCCTTGCGGCGATCATCGTCCTACAGGGGCTGCTGCGCCCGATCACCGGCGGATCCGAGGTCGCTGTGGCGGTCTCGACGCTCGCGAGCATCGCCCTGGCCCAGCCGCTGCGCAGGCGGATGCAGGGCGTCGTCGATCGCCGTTTCTACCGCGCGCGGTATGACGCCGCGCGAACGCTCGACGAGTTCAGCGCGCGACTCCGTGACGAGGTCGATCTTGACGCCGTGCGCGCCGATCTCGTTGACGCCGTCCGGGACACCGTCCAGCCGACGCACGCCTCGCTCTGGTTGCGGACCGAATGACCCGCCCACACGTCGTCGTCCTCGCCGCCGTCGTGCTCAGTGCGATCTCCACGGTCGCCGGGCTGGGGCTCCTCGCGAGCTCCCTGGATCTCCAGTTGCCTGATTCGTGGGGCTTCCGGGGCTTTCCCGCGATCTTCGCGCTGACGTTCACCTGGGCCGGGGCAAATCTCGCATGGCGGCGCCCCAACGCGGTCGGTTGGCTGCTCCTTTGGGTCGGGGTCGTCGCGGGGACCCAAGTGTTCGTTACCGAGTATTCGATCATCGGAGTGGTCGGGCGCGCCGATCCGTTCCCCGGCGCCGTCTTCTGCGGATGGGTCGCGAGCTGGGTCTGGCTCACCGAGGTCACGATCATCGCCGTCTTCCTGCTTCAGCTCTTCCCTGACGGGCACTTCGTGTCCCGGCGGTGGCGAGCGGTCGCCTGGTTCGGGGGGCTGAGCGCTCTTGTCGGCGCGCTCATCCTTGCGTTCAATGCCGGTCCGTTGAACAACGCGCCGCACATCAACAACCCGTACCCGCTCTTCGATGACCCCGGATCGAGGTCCTTCTACACCGTCATGAGCGGAGTGGCCCTTGCGGGCATGGGATCGGCCGCATCGCTCTTCGTCCGGTACCGGCGCGCCCGGGGTGTCGAGCGGCAACAGCTCAAGTGGCTCGCGTTCGAAGCGATCGTCATCGCGATCGCCGTCGTCGTGGGTTCGTTCTACCAAAGCGAGAAGTGGCCGTCGATCTTTCTCATCAGCGCAATGGCGCTGGCGCCGGTCATGATCGGGATCGCCGTGGTCCGATATCGCCTCTACGAGATCGACGCGGTCATCAACCGCGCGATCGTCTACGGCGCCACGACGGCACTCATCGCCGCAGCGTTCTTCGCCGGCATCGTCGTGCTGCAGACCGTCCTCCGACCGTTCACCAACGGCTCCGAGATAGCCGTCGCAGTCTCGACGCTCATAAGCGTCGCCCTCGCGCAGCCGCTCCGCGCGCGGATCCAGGGATTCGTCGATCGGCGCTTCTACCGATCGCGGTATGACGCGGGGCGCACGCTCGATGCCTTCAGCGACCGGCTGCGCGAGGAGGTCGATCTCGACGCCGTGCGCGCCGACCTGCTCCACGCGGTCCGGGACACCGTGCAGCCGTCGCATGCCAGTGTCTGGCTGCGTGCCCGTAACGATTCACGGACGGCGGGCGGGTAGAACGGACTGAGATGCTGACGCTCACTCGGACGTTCCGCAGGGTCATTGGACGCCGCGAGAGCGCGCCCGCGCCTGCGACGCGGGTCACGACGGCCCGGGGTCGCGCGCTCGAGACCCCGCCGATCGATATCGCGCCGAACGACCCGATCCTCGCGTACTTCGACGCCGGCTCGGGTGCCGTCGCCATCGACGATCTGCAGCTCGATTCGCCGGCCGTGGCCGCGCTGCGGGCCGCCGGCGTGAAGCTCGTCGTGCCGCTCATCAGCCAGGGCGAGCTCATCGGCCTGCTGAATCTTGGCCAGCGACTCTCGGACCAGGAATATTCGACGGATGACCGGCGGCTGCTCGAGAAGCTCGCCGCTCAGGCGTCCCCGGCGGTGCGCGTCGCCCAGCTGGTCCGCGATCAGGAGGTCGAGGTCCGGGCCCGTGAGCGCATCGACCAGGAGCTTCGGGTCGCGCAGCTCATCCAGCAGCAGTTCCTGCCGAAGACGGTTCCGGACCTACCGGGCTGGCAGATCGCCGCGTTCTACCGCGCCGCGGCCGAGATCGGCGGCGACTTCTACGACTTCATCCCGCTCCCCGACGGCAAGATCGGCCTCGTCATCGGCGACGTCACCGGGCACGGCGTGCCGGCGGCCCTCGTGATGGCGACGACGCGGAGCGTGCTGCGCAGCGAGGCTCCGCGCCTCGTCGCGCCGGGCAAGGTCCTCGAGCGCGTGAATGACTTCCTGCACGCGGACATCCCCGCGAACATGTTCGTCACCTGTCTCTACGCGGTCCTCGACCCTCAGACCGGGGGGCTCACCTTCGCGAACGCAGGACACGACCTGCCCTTCGTGCGGCGCGGCGCGAATGTTGAAGAGCTGCGCGCGACCGGCATGCCGCTCGGTGCCATGCCCGGCATGCGGTACCAGGAGAGCGAGGCGCTGCTCGGACCGGGCGATGTCATCCTGCTGCACAGCGACGGCCTCGCCGAGGCCCACGACCCATCGCGCGCGATGTTCGGCTTCCCTCGGATGCGGTCGCTCATGGCCCAGCTCGGGATCGGCGACGAGCTCATCGACGGACTCATGGGGTCGCTGCGGACGTTCACTGGGCCCGCCTGGGAGCAAGAGGACGACATCACCCTGGTCACACTCGCGCGGACACCGGGCGTGAGTGGCGAGCACATCCTCGCGGAGTTCCGCGAGCCGAGCCTGAGCGGCAACGAGCGGCGGGTCATGCAGCGCGTCGCGGATGCGGTGAAGGACGTTGGCCTCGAGCCGAAGCGCTACGAGCGGCTCAAGACCGCGGTGTCCGAGGCCGCGATGAACGCGATCGAGCACGGCAACCACGGCGATCCGGCGCTCCCGGTCCACGTGCGCGTGAGTGTCCGCGGCAACGAGCTCACCGTGCGGATCGTCGACAACGGCGGCGGTAAGGAGATCCCCGAGGCGGAGACGCCGGACATCGAAGCGAAGCTCGCCGGGCTGCAGAAGCCGCGGGGCTGGGGCCTGTTCCTGATCAAGAACATGGTCGACGACCTTCGGACCCATACGACCGAGACCCACCACACCGTCGAGCTCGTGATGCGGCTCGCCGAGAAGGAGGCGGACCAGTGACCACCACAGAAAGTGCCGTGCGGTTCCAGGGTGGGACCGCCGTCGTGGACCTGCCCCCGCAGATCGACTCGACGGCGGAACACGCGCTGAACGGCGCGTACGCGGAGGCCATGGCCCACGGCTCCAAGACCGTCCTGCTGAACTTCGCCGGCGTCGACTTCCTCTCGAGCACCGGGATCGCGCTCATCGTCGGGATCCTCGCCCGCGCGCGGAAGGACGGCCGCGCCATCAGCGCATCGGGACTCAGCGATCACTACAAGGAGATCTTCGAGATCACGCGCCTTGCGGACTTCATGACCATCTTCGCGGACGAGAACGCTGCGCTGAAAAGTGGGGGTTGAGATGACAACGGGGACGACGAACACCTCGGCAGATCGCATCGACGAGCGGACGATCGTGATCCGGGTCCGCGGAGACATCACCGCTGCGTCCGAGGGGCCGCTCATGGCCGCGTATGGGCAGGCGGGGGAGAGGACCCGGATCATCGTGCTCGAC
>JANLWM010000364.1:0-5422 GCA_031364525.1 Chloroflexota bacterium
GGACGCAGCGCGACCTGGCGGCCGCCGATGCTCGTCCCATCCGGGCCCGCGGCGAACGCCTGCGCCGGATACGGATTGAGGTTGTCCTTGATGTAATCCCACGCGGCCTGGACCTCTTCGCGAGAGATCCGGAAGGCCTGCGCGACGTCGCCGAACTTGTGCTCGCCGAGCGCGCGGAAGTGGTCCGTGACGATCGCCCGGGCATGCGTCGGGACCGTCTCGCCGGACTCGGCGAGGTGGGTCATCTGGATGAGCAGGCATTCCTGGATGTCGCGTGCGCCAAGACCCCAGGGCTCGATCGACTGGATCGTGCGCAGCACGCGATCGGCATCGTCAAGGGAGACGTGACACGCCGACGCGGCGTCCTGGAGGCTCCCCTCGAGGTAGCCGTTGTCGTTGAGGTTCCCGATGAGGTACTCCGCCGTGAAATGCAGCCGCTTGGGGAGGAGGACCCGGACATTCCAGGACAGGTACTCCGCAAGGGTCTGCTCGGCCTCGGCCCGAACGATCGGGTCGAACTCGTCCCCCTCCTCCTCGTCACGCGCCATGAGGCTCGTGCCTTCGAGCGGCTCGCTGTCGCTGTATTGCTCCGCAGCGCCGGCCTTGCCGGCGCCGAAGCAGTTGAGGCAGACGCGCCCGGTGAGCGGAAGCCCGCATAGCGGGCAGACATGGGCCTCGTCCAGATCCAGCGCGGGATTCTCCTCGAGCTCCTGATTGATGACGTCCTGGAGCTCCATCGAGGACAGCTGGAGGATGTAGTTCGCGGCGATCTGCTTCGGGGTGACTTTCAGCGTCTGCTGCGGCAGAAGGCGCATGTCCACGTGTCTTACGTTACCGCACATGGTCGTCACGGCTGAGCTTCCGCTCATCTGCTCCGCCGCGGCGCTCGCGCTGGCGGCGCTGTCCTTGTTTGTGACGCCCGGCTCGAAGATCGCCCGCGGGTCGGCGATCGGGTTCGCGATCGTCGCGATGGTCGCTCCGCTTCTGCTCGCCACCGTCATCGAACCGGCGCGCGCCGCGGGCCGAGCCCTGTGGGAGTGGTCGGCGGCGGGTGGGCCGTCGGTGCAGGCGAGCTACCGGTTCGACGGGATCGCGGCGATCGGGGTCGCCGTCGGCGCTGCATACACGGCAGCCGGACTGTTCGGTGCGGCCCGGGCCAGGGATCGTCACCCGCTGCTCCCGAGCGCCGTCCTCGCGATGGGCCTCGTGTTCTTCGCGCTCGCGGTGACCGAGGACCTTGTGGCGGGCACGGTCGTCCTCGGCGTCCTCGCCGCCATCACCATCCTGGCGACGCTCGCGGTCGCTCCGCTCCCGGCGACGACACGCATTGCGGCCTACCTCGCCGTCGGCATCCAGTTCTTCGTGCTCGCGGCCCTGCTCATCTCCCGCCACGGGGGCGCCTCGTTCCGATTCGACACCATCGTTCCGGGCGCCATCAGCCCGGGATCGATCCTCGCCGCGTCGATCGGAGCCGCGCTATTCGCCGGTCTCTACCCATTCATCCCCTGGCGTTTCCGCGTCCAGCTCCGCGCACCTCCGCTCGAGCGTCTGCGCGGCGTCGTCACGATGCCCGCCGGTGTCGCCGCGACCCTGCTCCTCCTTCGGCTCCTCGGCACGACGCACGAGGACATCACTGCCGTCGCGTTGCCGGAGCTCCCGCTCGGCCTTCGTGCCGCTGTCGTTCTCCTCGCGCTCGGCGTGGCCACCGCCCTCGCGGCGCGTCGCCGCCACGTGTCACGACGCTCGATCGCCGTCGCCGGCGGCCTCGCGATGCTCATGACGGCGTATCCCGCGCTGCACTGGGCGCATGTGATCCTGATCGCAGCCCTGCTCAGCGTCCTGTACGCGGCGGCGGTGTCGCTCGCGCTGCCCCAGCAGTGGGACGTCGTCCGCTACGACGTCACGCTCGCCGCTTTCTGGATCGCACTTGCTGTCGGCACGCCGACCGCGATCGCGGGCGGACTTTTCATCCTTGTGGCAGATGCCGCTACGGCGCTCGCCGAATCGGTATGGGAGCCCGCGCGCGGAAGCTTCGTCACCGTCATCGCGGGCTCCGCCGCGACCGTCACGGGCCTGGTGGTCATCTTCGGTGGGTCGGCGGCCGCGATGGACGCCGGCGCGCGGCTCCTGGCCGGCATCGGTCTGGTGGCCATCGCGGGTGTGGTGCTGGTGCACGTGGGTCGGCGCACCGATGCCGCCGAGGTGCCGCTCGCCCTCGATGGCCTTGCGGCGGCGGCGGCGGCCGGCGCCGCGGTGCTCACCGGTCTGCTCATCGCGGTCCCGGTGTATCAAGGCGTGACCGCGGCCTTTGGCCGCCAGTTCGGACCGGTCGCGACGCCGGTCGGCTTCGCCGCCGCGATCGCGCTGTCCACCCTGCTCGTCATCGTCGCGCGGTCGGTCAGGCCGTTCGTGCCGGACCTCGCGCCGTTCGCGGAGCGCCTTCGCGCGGTCATCGCGATCGCCGACCCGATCCCCGCGGGCCAAGCGGTATTCGCGGCCCTGGACACGATCGTGTCGCGGACCACCGCGACGTTCAACCTCTTCGAGCAGCGCGCCGGCGTGTGGCTGGCGACCGTCCTGATCGTCGCCGTCCTGATCTGGTCGGTGCGGTAGTGGTCCATTGATCTATCTGGGGCTCATCGCCCTCACCACCCTGATCGCCAACGGGGCGACGCGCCTCCGGCTCATCGCCGTCGCGTTCGTCGGAGTCGCCGTCGCCGCAGCGCTCATCGCGTCCGCGACGGCGAGCATCGCGCAGACGGCGGTAACGGCCTCGGCCGGCCTCGCCGCGGCCGGCATCCTGTTCGTCGCCGCTCGTGACATGCGGTACGGCGAGGATCCCGGTTGGCGCCTGTGGCTGGGGACCTTCACCGCGGCGATCGTCACGCCCATCGCGTATGCCTCATTTCGGACGATCACCGGCGAGGCCACGGCTCTGCCGCTCCTGCAGGACGGTTCGGGCGTGATCGCGGAGGTGTCCGGCGTCTGGCTGCTCTCGAGCGGCGTGGCCGTCATGCTCACCGCGCGCAGCGCGGTCCGGGTCTCGCTCGCGGCCCTCCTTCTGGTCACCGGTGTGCAACTGCTCGCCCGGCTGGTCCCGGAGCCACACCTCGCGGTGACCCTCGCGCTCGCATGGCTCGAGGTCGTCGTGGCCCTGGGAGGCGCCTTTCTGATCGTGAACGAGCGCGCGGTGCTCGACGGATGATCGTGGGTGGGCCCGCGATCCTGCTCGCGATCGCGGCCGTGGCGGCGTTCGGCCTTCGAAAGCGGCTCGTCGTGGTCACCTGGCTCGGGCTCGGCGCCGTCCTTGTCGCGTTCGTGCTGGTCAGCGTGACGCCGGTCGAGACCACCGACAGGCTGCTCGACCTCGAGCTGCGAGCGACAGGGCTCGGCCGGCTGACCGGCCTGATCATCCTGTCGATCATCGCGATGCTGCTGATCGACGTGTACTTCGACGAGCCCGCGTACAACTTCTTCCCCACCGCGCTCGCCGCCGGCAGCGTGACCCTCGCGGTGCTGGTGGTCGCGTCACCGCTCGTGATCTTCACCCTGGTCCTGGTCGGGTCGTTGGTCCCCGTCGGCTCGTTCACCTTCCAGATCCACGACAACCACAGCGTGGAGGCGGCGGTCCGGCACTTCTCATTCGTCGTGCTCGGCGGATCACTGGGCCTGGGGGCGCTCGCCCTCTCCGCAAGCCTGCCGAAGGATCAGCCCGCCAGCACGCTCGTGCTGCTCGTCGTGCTTCTGTTCGTCGCGTTCGCCCTGATGCTCGCCGCGATCCCGTTCCATACCCACGCTGCCCTGCTCGCGGGCGAGGCCCCTGCCGCAGCGCTGGCCCTCTACTTCGGGGTGATCGTCCCCGTGACGTTCATCGCGTTCGTCGAGATCCTCGCCGGCAGCGGTCTCTTGCCGGCGATCGTTCAGGTCGCGAAGGTCCAGGATCTGCTGCTCGGGATCGGCCTCCTCTCGGCGTTCGGCGGTGCGCTCCTTGCGGCCGGGGCGAATGACCTGCGGCGGCTCGTGGTCTACGCGGTGATCTCGAACCTCGGCTCGGCGCTCGTCGGCGTGGCCACGCTCTCCGGCCCGGGGATCATCGGGGGCATCGCGATCGCCCTCGTGACGGGTGCCTGTGCGACGCAGCAGCTCCTTGCGGCCGGGACGCTCGAGCGCCGAGCCGCCGGACAGCGGCCGAATGTGACCGACGCGCCGCTCGCGGCCGGCGCGTTCATCGCTGGCGGGATCGCGATGATCGGCGCACCGCCGCTGGTCACGTTCCCCGGCCACTTCTTCGTCGACTTGATCGCGTACTCGGTGTCGGGATCCGCCGGGAGCGTGCTCGTCGGTGCCGCCGTGCTCGTGCTGATCGCGCAGCTCCGGGCCGGCGTGCGTCTCTTCGCCGGATCGCCGGAGGGCTGGCACGTCGAGCCGAGGCCCGTCGCAGGCATCCTCGGCGGGATCATCCTGATCGCGCTGCTCGTGGGGGGCATCACGCCGGACGCGTTCCTCCGCCCGATCGCGGCATTCGCCGACGAATTCCTGAAGGCGCTGCGGCCTCTTTAGCTCGGCGCCCCTTCGTCGGTCATCCAGCGCTCGACGTCGCGGGTGTACGCGATCGGGCCCTCCGGGAACCAAAGCGCGATCTCCGAAGCTGCGGTCTCGGGCGCGTCGCTCGCGTGGACGAGGTTCCGCAGGCCAACGAGCGCGTAGTCCCCCCGGATCGTCCCCGGCGCGGCCTCGTGCGGGCGCGTCGCGCCGACCATCGCGCGCACGACGGCGATGGCGTTCGGACCTTCGAGCACCGCCGCGACGACCGGTGACGCGCTGATGGTCTTCACGAGGTCTTCGTAGAAGAACTTGCCCTTGTGGACCGCGTAGTGGAGCTCCGCGAGGGAGCGCTCGACCTTGACCAGGCGAAGCGCGGCGAAGCGCAAGCCACGACGCTCGAAGCGCCCAAGGAGCTCTCCCGCGATGCCGCGCTGCACCGCATCCGGCTTCAGAACGATCAACGTCCGCTGGACGGTCTCCGTCACGACGCTTTCTCCATCGTCAATTCTTCGGTCGCATCGGGCGCGGTCAGCTCGGCAACGGTCGCGCGCGGCCCGACGGCCGCGAGGTAGGCGAGCTCGGGACGCAGATAGCGCTGGGCCACTCGCTGCAGATCGGCGGCACTGACGCCGTCGATGATCGCGATCAGCTCCTCGACGCTCCTGACCTTCTCGAGGAACAGCTCCTGACCGGCGAGCCAGCTCGAGACACCCCGAGAGTGCTCCAGCCGTAGCTCGATGCGACCCTTCACGAAGTCGCGAAGGCGCGTCAGCTCCGCTTCGGTCACCGGCTCCGCCCGAAGACGCGCCACCTCCGCCAGCGCCGCGTCGACGGCCTCGCGGGCGCGGGTCGGCGCGACGCCCGCGTAGATGACGAC
>JANLWM010000387.1:0-4980 GCA_031364525.1 Chloroflexota bacterium
CTCCAGCCGAACCGTCCCGACTGCATGGGCATCGTCGGCGTCGCGCGCGAGCTGGCCGCCGTCCAGCGGGTCGCGCTCCGTGAGGCCAAGGCCGCCAAGTTCGGGGCCGCCCTCGATCCCAAACGACTCGCGGTGCGCATCGAGGACCCTGATGGCTGCCGGCGATTCGGCGCGGCGTATCTCGAGAACGTGACGGTCGGGCCGTCGCCGAAATGGATGCAGGAGCGTCTCGTTGCGGCAGGGCTGCGGCCGATCCACAACGCGGTCGACATCACGAACTACGTGATGCTCGAGCTCGGGCAGCCGCTGCACGCCTACGACGCCGACCGGCTCGCAGGCGGGATGCTCGTCGCGCGCCGGGCCCACGCCGGGGAATCCATCAAGACCCTCGACGACGTGGACCGGCTGCTGTCGACGGACACGCTCGTCATCGCGGATGAGGGACGCGCCCTCGGCATCGCCGGCATCCTCGGCGGCCAGGACTCGGAGATCCGTCCGACCACGACGCGGATCGCGCTGGAAGCAGCGACCTTCGAGCCCCGGGGGATCGACCGGACGGCACAGAAGCTGGGCCTGTCCCAACAGAGCGCGGCGAGCGCCCGATTCCGGCTCAACCTCAGTCCGGAGCTTGTGCCGCTCGCGCTCGCGCGCGCCGTCCAGCTCCTGGTCGAGCACGCCGGCGCGACGCTCGTGGGAGCGACCGACGTCTACCCAACGCCACGACCGCGGCCCAACATCCGCCTGCACTTCAGCGATATCCCGCGGATCCTCGGGATCGAGATCCCGCGCGAGGAGTCGCTCGATGCCCTCGCCCGCCTCGGATTCCAGTACGCCGAGTCTGGGGACACCCTCGTCGTGACGCCACCGGTGATCCGGACGGACATCGGGATCACCGAGGACGTCGTCGAAGAGGTCGCGCGCATCGTCGGATACGACCGCATCCCGGTCCGGATCCCCGATGGCCCACTTCCGCTCCACGAGCGCCACCCGCTCCATGAGCTACGGGAGAGCGTTCGTGACCTGCTCATCGGCTTGGGCCTGCAGGAGACGATCTCCTACTCGCTGATCGATCCGGCCTGGCTCGAACGGGTCACCGCTGACGGAACGCCCCTGGGGCCTGACCCGATCCGGGTGCGGAATCCGACGTCGGCCGCACAGTCGGTGGCGCGACCGACGTTGCGCGCGAGTCTCCTCGATACGGCCTCCCG
The DNA here is from genome assembly GCA_031364525.1 of Chloroflexota bacterium. Taxonomy (GTDB): domain Bacteria; phylum Chloroflexota; class Limnocylindria; order P2-11E; family P2-11E; genus UBA4735. The sequence continues at coordinate 1,209 of JANLWM010000387.1, forward strand.
GAATCACAAGCATCGCGATGGCTTCGGGATCTTCGAGATCGCGCCCGTCTACCTGCCGCGGACCGATGAACTGCCCGACGAGCGCTGGACGATCGCATTCCTGCTCACCGGGAAGGCCGAGCAGCAGACCTGGCTCACGAAGCCGCGTGACTACGACGTGTATGACGCGCGGGGCATCATCCTCGCACTGCACCGGGGCCTGTCTGCCGCAGGGGTGGGCTCACGTGGCGACCGGACCACCGGTGCCCCCGGGCTGCACCCGGGCCGGTCCGTGCAGATCACAGTGAACGGCCGTGCCGCGGTCGTCTATGGCCAGATCGATCCGCGCGTCGCAGAAGGCTGGGAGCTGCCGAGCGCCACGTTCGTGGGAGAGCTCGACCTCCAGATCCTGCTCGAGGACCTCCAGCGATCGTCGGCGGTGACCCCGCCGCGGTTCCCGGCCGCGCACCGGGACGTCGCGTTCGTCGTCGACGAAGCCCTCGCCTATGGAGAGCTCGCGAGCGAGGTCCGCAGCGCGGCCAAAGACATCCTCGAGACGGTCGCGCTCCTTGACGTCTACCGCGGTCCCCAGGCCGGCGAGGGAAAGAAGTCCTTTGCGCTGCGGCTCGTCATGCGGTCCGCGACCGGGACGCTCACCGACACGGACGTGGACCGCGTCCTGAAGCGCCTCGAGGGGCGCGTGCTGCACAAGCTCGGTGGGGTCCTGCGGGGCTGAGCCGCCCGATCCCGCCGAATGGCCGGGATGCGCGGGGTCCGCGCCTGGGGAGAGCGTTCTATGCGCGACCGACGCGGGCCGTCGCGCGCGACCTGCTCGGGAAGATCCTGGTCTTCGATGGTCGGGCGGTCCGGATCGTCGAGACCGAGGCCTATCTCGGTGCGCGCGACCCCGCATCCCATGCGTTCCGCGGCAGGACCAGCCGGACGGCGCCGATGTTCGGACCGGCGGGCCGGAGCTATGTGTACCTCTCTCACGGCCTGTATCCCTGCATGAACGTGGTGACCGAGGGTCCGGGGGTGCCTGGAGCGGTACTGCTGCGGGGCGCCGAGCCCGTCGACGGCGTCGATCTGGACGCGCGTCGGCTCGCGGGTCCGGGCCTACTCTGCCTCGCGATGGGCATCACGACAGCGGAGACCGACATCGACCTGGTCCGCGGAACGCTCGCGATCCGCGACGCGATACCGGTGCCCGCTCGGGCAGTGTCCCGCGGACCGCGCGTCGGCATCGCCGCGAGCACGACATCCGCGCAGCCCTGGAGGTACTGGGTCACGGGCTCGCCTGGAGTGAGTCGCCGGTGACCTCCCGATGACGACCGAAAAGACGCTCGCGACGCTCGAGTTCACGACCGTCCGCGCGCTCCTGGCCGACCGGACCGCGTTCGCGCCAGGGCGTGAGCGCGCCGCTGCGCTCGAGCCACAGAGCGACCTCGCCGCGGCGGAGCGCCTCCAGGACGAGACCGCCGCCGCCAAGGCGCTCGTCCGCGCGAAGCCGGCGGCGGGTCTTCGCGGCGCTCAGGACATCCGCGAGCCGCTCCGGCGGGCGGACCTCGGTGGCATCCTCGATCCGGAGCAGCTGCTCGCGGTCGCCGTGACCGTCCGTTCGGCCCAGGTGCTGTTCACGGACATCCATGACCACCCGCCCCTCGCGGCCCGGGCGCGGTTCGCGCGCCCGCCGGCCGATGTGGCGAACGCGATCGACCACGCGATCGGCGGCAGCGGCGAGGTCCTTGACCGGGCCAGCATCGAGCTGGCCGGCGCGCGGGCTGAGCTCCGGAGCGCGCAGACGGGCCTGCAGCGGCGCATCGACGGCCTCCTGCGGTCGGATCTCGCTCGATACCTCCAGGACCCGATCGTGACGCAGCGCGGCGGCAGATATGTGGTCCCGGTGAAGGCCGAGTATCGCGGCGCGGTCAAGGGCATCGTCCATGATCAATCCGCGAGCGGTGCGACGGTGTTCATCGAGCCGCTCGAGGTGCTCGAGGCCAACAACAGGGTGCGCGAAGCCGAGCTCGCGGAGCAGCAGGAGGTGCAGCGGATCCTCGACACCCTGTCACGGGCGGTGGAGCGGGGGAGCGAGGACCTGCACGCGATGCTGGAAGCGCTGGCGGCGCTCGACGTCATCTTCGCCAAGGCCCAGCTTGCCGATGCGCTCGGATGCGAGCGGCCGGCGTTGAATGCGGACGGTCGCCTTGACCTCATCGGAGCGCGGCACCCGCTCCTGATCGAGCGCGGGACGCCCGTCGTTCCTATCGACGTACGGCTCGGCACCGACTTCCGGGTCATGGTCATCACCGGTCCGAACACCGGCGGCAAGACGGTGACGCTCAAGACCATCGGTCTGTTGACCCTGATGGCGGCCGCGGGGATGCAGATCCCGGCGGAGCGCGGGAGCGCCACGCCGATCGTCCGGCGGGTCTTCGCCGACATCGGGGACGAGCAGTCGATCGCGCAGTCGCTCTCGACGTTCTCCTCGCATCTGCGGAACGTGGTCGCGACGCTTGCCGAGGCCGAGGCAGGGGACCTCGCGCTCCTCGACGAGGTCGGCGCCGGGACCGATCCCGATGAAGGCGCCGCGCTCGCCATGGCGGTCCTGGAGACGCTGCTCGCGCGCGGCGTCCTCGTCGGCGCGTCAACGCACTATCCGGAGCTCAAGGCGTTCGGCCTGAACACGCCCGGCGTCTCCAACGCGAGCGTCGAGTTCGACGACAAGACCCTGCGGCCGACGTATCGGGTCCACGTGGGGCTTCCGGGGGCCTCGAATGCGTTCGCCATCGCATCGCGTCTCGGACTCGATGCCGGGGTGCTCGCGAAGGCCGAGCTGCATCTTTCCGAGCTGCACCGTTCGCTCGAGCGGACGCTTCGCGAGGCCGAACGCCAGCGGACCGAGCTCGCGACTTCGCTCGAGGAGGCGCGCGTCGCGGCGGTCGACGCCACGAAGTCCATGCAGCAGGCCGAGGCGGAGGCCGACACGGTGCGCGAGCAGGCCCGCGAGGCATTGAAGCGAGCACGAGCCGAGGCCGATGAGCTGATCCTTCAGGCGCGGCGCGCGCTCCGTCAGGCGGAGACCGCGCGTGACGAGGCCTCGAAACGGAATCTCGTCGACGATGCCCGGTCGGCGCTCGATGCGGCCGAGGCCTCTCGTGACGCTGCCGCCCCGCCGGCCCAGCCCGTGGTGCTACACGAGATCGCCATCGGCGCGCCCGTCCTGGTCACCGGCGTCACGGAGCCCGGCACGCTCGTCAGCATCGACGACAAAGGGATCGCCGAGGTCGCCTCGGGGGCCCTTCGGCTGCGCGTGCCGCGCGACCAGCTCCGGCCCGCACCACGCGGCGACGCGCCGATCCGATCGACGCGGACCGTCGTGCAGGGTGCTGCGGCCAACGTCCCGCTGCAGCTCGACCTGCGCGGCGCCCGCGCGGAGGAGGCCCTCGCCGAGCTGGACCGGTATCTCAACAACGCCGCCGTCGCGGGCTACGACCGGGTCCGGGTCATTCATGGAAAGGGCACCGGCGCGCTGCGGAACGCCGTCCGCGAGACGCTCGCCACGCACCCGTTGGTCCGTCAGCAGTCACCGGCGCCGCAGAGCGAGGGCGGTGACGGCGCGACCATCGTGACCCTCTAGCCCACTCGCTCCATCGTGATGCCGGCGTCCCGCAGGGAACCGGCGATCGACACCTCTTCATCGGCGCGGACAGCTGCGTCGAAGAGCTGCCTGCGCACCGGCTCGGGGGTGGCCGCCGGCACGAAGAAGCCGAACCAGGACACGATGGCAAAG
>JANLWM010000032.1:0-8649 GCA_031364525.1 Chloroflexota bacterium
CCCTCCTGATAGATGCGCACGCGCATCTGACCGATGCGCGATTCGCGGATGATCTTGACGCGGTGCTCCGCCGGACCCGCGAGGCGGGCGTCATGCGGATCCTCACCTGCGGCGAGGACGTCGCGTCGAGCGAAGCGGCGCTCGCGATCGCCCACCTGCATCCGGAGATCCGCGTCGCCGTCGGTATCCATCCGCACCGGTCGGCGACCCTCGATGACGCTGCGCTCGCGGCGCTCCGCCGGCTCGCGGCGGACGAGCGCGTGGTGGCGATCGGCGAGATCGGTATCGATCTGTCGGGCCGGAGCGCGCCGCGCGCCGATCAGGAGCGCGCGTTCCTCGCACAGCTCGAGCTCGCGCGGGACCTCGGGCTGCCGGTCGTCGTCCACGTTCGCGATGCCGGTCCGGTCGTCCGCGGGCTGCTCGCGGACCAGGTCGTGCGCGGGCAGCTCCACTGCTACAGCGAGGGGCCGGCCGAGCTGCCGGCCTGGCGCGCCCTCGGCCTCGTGCCGTCCTTCGCCGGGCCGGTCACCTACCGGGCCAACCGCGGCCTCAGGGAGGCAGCACGGATCGACGGTCCGTTGCTGATCGAGACAGACTCGCCGTACCTGGCGCCGGAGGGTCACCGCGGGGAGCGGAATGAGCCGGCGCGCGTCGAAGTGACCTATCGGGCGATCGCTGCGGAACGCGGCACCGATCTCGCCTCACTCGTGGCCACGACGCGCGAAACGGCCCGCTCGCTGTTCGGCCCGCGCTGGGAACCGACCTAGGGAACCGAACCCGCCCCGCCGGCGTCTGCTTGGTGGCCGGAACGACCGGCAAGAAGGCAGGTGGCCCGATGAAGCGCTTCGGTTGGCTCGTCCCGGCGGTGCTCGTGATCCCGTTCCTTGCGGCCTGCTCCGGCGTCGGATCGACGACGTCGGCGCCCCCCCAAGGTGGCGGGGGTGGCGGCGTCGCCCCCGCGGACTTCGCTGTCGGCAAGCCCGCGGCAGTCAACGCGACCGCACCGAAGACCGGCGAATCCGTCGCGAACGGCGTCCCGGTGCCGCAGGCCTTCGACGTGAGCCGGAGCGTGATCCTCACCGCGAACATCTCCATGCGGGCCTCCGACCCGTGGGCCGTGGCCGACAAGGCGCAGGCCGTCGTCGCCGGTCTTGGCGGAGACGTCATCGGGCTGAACCAGAGCGGCTCGAAGGACAACCAGGTGGCCAGCCTCACGATCCGCGTCCCGTCGGACCGCTTCACCGACGCCCTCCGCCAGCTCCGGGCCCTGGACGGCGAGGTCGTCTCGTCGACCGTCGATGGCAAGGACGTGACCGATCAGTACGTGGACCTCAAGGCCCGGCTCTCGGCGAAGCAGACCGAGGAGCAGCGGTACAACGCGCTCCTGGCCCGGGCTGCGACGATCGACGAGATCCTGAAGATCGACGCCGCCCTCTCCAACGTGCGGACCCAGATCGAGCAGCTGCAGGGTCAGGTGAATTCGATCGCGACCCGCACCCACTTCTCGACCATCACCATGTCGATCACGCCCGCGATCGCGCCGATCATCACGCCGTCGCCGACGGCCTGGGATCCGGCCCGGACCGTGGCCGCCGCGCTGGCCACCCTCGCCGTCGTCCTCAAGGGCCTCGCGGACGTCACCATCTGGATCCTCGTGTTCGGGTGGATCCCGCTCGTCGGCCTCGCGATCACCCTGCTTGTCGCCCGCGGCCGGCGCACGACGCGCGTACCGGCCTAGCCGAGACGCAGAACGAGGCGGCCCCTGCAAAAGGGGCCGCCTCGGTCATTCCTCTGTCAGAAGGGTCGCGGCTACCGCGCGAGCAGGCTCACCGGATCGAGAGGCTCGCCGTTCTTGTAGACGGCCCAGTGCAGGTGGTAGCCCGTCGTCAGGCCGGTGAGGCCGACCGCGCCGATGCGGTCGCCGGGCTCCACGAGATCGCCGGTCTTCACGGTCGGCGCGAGCGGTCCCGCGTCGAGGTGCGCATACAGGGAGACCAGCCCGTTGTCATGCGCGAGCACGACGACCTGGGCTCCGTCCATCATGCGACCCGCGAACACCACGCGGCCGCGGGCCGGCGCGACGATCGGCGTGCCACCCGGAGCGGTGATGTCGAGGCCCTCGTGGAAGTGCGAGTAGTAGGTGCCCTTGTACAGGCGGGCCGGCTCGAGGCCCAGATACGTGGGGCCGAACGGCTGGCTCACCTCGCCCCCGAGGGGCCGCTGCCACAGTGCAGCCGGCGCGGTCGCGCTCGCGCCGCTCGCCAGAAGGCGCGTCTCGGTCGCGGCGGCGCCGGTGATCTCTGCTCGGAGCGCGGCGCGAGCGGGCTCGTCGCTCACGTTCGCCTCGATCCGGATGAAGCCGCCGCGCAGCCGCGGGTCCACGATGGCGAGAAGGATGGAGCGCGCGAGCTCACCCTCGGCGCGTGCCGCCGCGAGCTGCGCGTAGAGGGTGACCTGATCGGCCGCGACGGCGGAGGCCATTGCGGTGAGCGCGTCATAGGAGGCGAAGGTGCGGGGGATGGAGCGCGCCTGGGGGACCGCGCGCGGCGGAGCGGCAGGTCCTTCATCAGCCCGCGCCGGCGTCGCCAGGGCGAGGAGACACCCGAGGGTGATCATGACGGCGGTGAGGGCCCGTAGCCGGGCGTTGTGGATGGACATCCCTTCCCACGTGCGATGGTCGCGGTGTCCGCTTTGTCAGCGGCGGTTCGGTGACCACCCGAACGACAGGCCAGGGACCCGTTCGCTCGTTCAGCGGTCAGGCAAGCGTCCGGCCTCCGCCGGCATTGCGTTCCAAGGGTCGCCCCGTAACGACCTCATGAAGATGGGGGATGTACGCAGAACGGTCGCGGCCCCGGAGATCGTTAGAGACGACACCCGCTTGATCCTGTTTGATGCGGGATTCGGAAGCGCTCCGAAGGGCTATCGTGCGCCGGATGGCCGCCGACAGGAAGGACGTCGTGATCCGACCGATGACCGAGCTCGATATCGAGGGCATCACGCGTATCGACGAGCGGATCACAGGGCTGTACCGGCCTGACGTCTGGGAGCGCCGCGTGGGCTACTACCTCCGCCGCGACGCCGACTCCTCGCAGGTCGCGGACATCGCCGGCTCGGTCGCCGGCTTCATGATGGGCGAGGTCCGGGGCGGGGAGTTCGGCCTCGATGAGCCCACCGGCTGGATCGAGTTCTTCGGCGTCGACCCCGACGTTCGCGGCCGCGATCTCGGTCGCAAGCTCATCGACGCCCTTCTCGCCCACTTCCGCGCGCAGGGTGCGCACATCGCGCGCACCATGGTCGCGACGCGGGATGAGGACATCGCCGGGTTCCTGAAGGCGATGCAGTTCACCCCGGCGCCGCTGACCGCACTCGAGAAGCGGCTCTAGCCATGACCGCGTCCCGCCGGACGCCGGTCCCGAAGCTGAAGCCGAAGCGTCCGGACGGCCGCACCCTCAGGGCGAGACCGCGCGCCGCCGGCGACGAGCCACGTTCGGGACCGCGACGCCAGGCGATCCTCGACGCCGGCGCGCTGCTCATGCGCGAGCGCGGCTTCGCCGGGACGACGGTCGAGGACGTCACCGGCCAGCTCGATCTGACGAAGGCCGCCTTCTACTACTACGTCGAGAACAAGGAGGAGCTCCTCTTCCAGATCTCGACCCAGACCCTCGAGCTTGCCGACACGCGGATCTCCGCGATCGAGCGTTCGAGCGCGCCGGCCGACCGCAAGCTCAGGCTGATGGTCGACTCGTTCGTCCGGCTGGTGGCCGAGCGGCCGGAGTTCTTCACGGTGTACTTCCAGGAGAAGGGCCATCTGGCCCCGAAACATCTGGTGACCGTCACGCGGATCGAGCGAAGGATCGCGACCGCTCTCGAGCGGGTCATACGTGACGGGTCGGCCGGCGGCCTCTTTCGCAAGACCGACCCCGCGGTCGCCGCGTTCGCGATCCTCGGGATGTGCTTCTGGGTCTACAAATGGTTCCGGCCGAACGGCCGCGCCGACATTGATGAGGTGTCCGCGGTGTTCCAGACGCTTGGCCTGGAGGGGCTGCTGGCCCGGCATTGATAGACTGGTGGGACGTCCTGACTACCTAGTTAGTAGCGAACGGGAGGGGATGGCGTGGCCGATCAGCAGAGCCAGCTTCCGCGTCAGTACCACGAAGCGGTCATGCATTGGCAGCGACACAACTTCCCCGACTACACGAGGCTCCCGGAGCAGTGGGACACCTACTTCCCCAAGGACGATGCGTTCTGCCTCTGCGCCCGGATCCAGCAGAACATGCCGGAGCACATCGAGGTGGGCGACCGCAAGGGCCAGCCCAAGGCCGTCGCCCCGCGGGAGCTCGATCCGAAGGCCGCCGAGGAGCTCCTTGCGATCATCCGGGCCCAGGCCTCGACCGAGTTCGGCTCGATCCAGCAGCACCAGGCGACCCTCGCTCGCGCAAGCGACCCGCAGGATCAGGCCTGGGTCCTCCGCGTCATGGCCGAAGAGCTCCGCCACGGATACCAGATGATCCACCTGCTCACGAGCGCGGACTGGTCGCCTGCCACCGATACGAAGCCGGAGGACATGGTCGAGGAGATCCTGTCCATGAAGACCGGATCGCATGTGCTCGCGGCGTTCAACCTTGAGTACGACAGCTTCGTGGACAACATCGTGTTCGCGGCGTTCATCGATCGCGTGGGGAAGTACCAGCTCACGATGCAGAAGGTGAACGCGTACCAGCCAATGGCGTCATCGATGCCCCCGATGCTTCGCGAGGAGGCCTTCCACCTCGCCGCGGGCGTCATCCCGATGCGCCGGTGGGCCGAGGCGGCCGTGAAGTCGGACGCGCTCATCACGATGCCCGTGCTCCAGAAGGTCGTGAACAAATGGTTCGGTCGCGGTCTTGAGATGTTCGGGGACGAGCGCGGCGGCAAGACGAACGTGAAGCTCGGGCTCAAGGACAAGACGAACCGGGTCGCGCAGGACGAGTACATCGCCGAGTGCGACAAGATGCTCGACGACATCAACCAGCGCTATGTGCGGGCGCGCTTCCCGCAGCTCTCACGTGACGAGGCCGACGCGTTGTATGTCCGCCTGAAGGCCGATCGGGGAACGATCGACGGCCTCTCGTGGGATGAGGACCTCCTGAAGCTCCCGCATGCGGCCTTCTTTCGCCGGCGCGGCGAGCCCGCCTTCACCATGACCGGCGTCGACGGCGGGACGTTCACGGACGTGGACGCGTATATCGCCCACGTGCGCGATCACCTGCCGGAGGCATACGTCGCGTCCGTGGACGTGAGGCACTGGGCCGAGCTCCAGCGCGGCGTCGCGAGCGGCGCGGTGCCGCTCGAGAAGGCCCTGGCATCGATGCCCCGTCTGGCGCGGGTCGGTGGGGCCTGTCCCTGCGCGAACTCCGTCCGTTGGGTCGTCGACGTCGAGGTGCCCGCCAACGGTGGCCAGGAGCCCCGGGTCCACCCCTAGCGGCTGGGAGTACCTTCCTACCAGGTCGATGTAGGAGGTCGGAGATGATCCGTACCGGGCAGCAGCCACATGTCGGTCGGCGTCAGGTCCTTCGCCTTGGCTTCCTCGCGGCGATCTCGCTGGCGGCGGTGGAGATCGGGTCCGCCGTGGTCCCGTTCCTGCGCGTGCAGAAGATCGTTGGCCTCGGCGTCCCCGTGAACGTCGGCTCGCGGTCGGCGATCCTCGCGGCGTTCAAGGCCACCAACGACGCGCCGATCCTGTACCGACAGGGTCACTTCTTCCTGCTGCACGCCCCAGGTGCCATCGTCGCCGCGTATCGCAAGTGCACGCACCTCGGCTGTGCGGTCCCCTGGAGCGCGGCGGAGGACCTGTTCCATTGTCCCTGCCATCAATCGAAGTACGACAAGCACACCGCTGTCGTGCTCGACGGGCCGGCGCCGAAGCCGCTTCAGCTGTTCCACATCACCGAGACCGACGGCGACCTCATCGTCGACACCAACCCGCTTCGGGTCATCGCTCGCAGTGAGAACCACTGGGATCCGTCGGTGATCGAGATCCCCGACACGGTGGCTTGAGATCATGACGTGATCGCTCCATCACGCAGCGCGGGATACCGGCGCTTCTACCTGTACTCCGCGCTGTCCATGGCGGTCGTGGCGTCCGCGGTGGCCGCGACGCTCCTGTTGCGCGTCGTGCTCTTGGGGCTTTCTGGCCTGCGCGTGTCGGCCGATGAGACGTCGCGCAACGTCTCGCTCGCGGTCGCCCTGCTCGCGATCGCGCTCCCCGTGGGAGCCGCGCACCTTTGGTCCATTGCGCGCTCCCACGCCGATCCGGGCGAGCGGAGCGCGGGTGTGCGCCACCAATACCTCAACCTGTGGGTCGCGTTCGGCCTTCTGGTGATGCTGTTCGCAGGTCAGGCGGCGTTCGCCTCGCAGGTCCCGAACACCGGCGCGGACGTCACCGGTCAGGTGAGCCTCCTCACCGTAGCGGCTATCGTCGCCGCGATCGCGGCCTGGTGGATCTCAAGGACCCCGCCGGCGTCACCGCAGCCCCGGATCCGAAGCGCGGTCGTCGTCATGCTCGTGGCGATGGCCGTCGCGGCGTTCTCTATCGCGAACGCGGCGACCGGCGCGGGTTGGCTGTGGCAGAACGGGTGGCTGCCGTTCACGCCCATCCAGCTCCATCAGGAAGGCGCGTTCCGCTCGGGACTCCTCGGCACGGGGCTCGCGCTGCTGATCTGGTCACTCGCCTTCACCTGGCAACGAACGTGGACGGACTCCCGCGACCGCCTGGGCTACGCCCTGCTCGGGTACGGCATCGGCGTGACGGCCTTGCTCATCGGCTTGGCGTTCTGCGCCAACGGCGCGATCAGTTTCGCGCGCGATCCGAGGCAGCCCGGTCCGTTCATCACCGCGTGGCCGGGCACCGCCGCCGGCGCGCTCCTCGTCGCAGTGCAGGCGACCCTGCTGCTCCGCGACCGAGGCCACAACGGGCACCCGCCGGTCACGACGACGCGCCTGCTGCTCGCGTTCCCGGCGTTCGTGGGGCTCGGATCGCTCGTGGCAGGCCTCGGCATCCTCTGGCGTGCCCTGCTCGAGCGCGACGTGGTCACGACGGCGCGCATGACCGATGACCTCGTCCTGGGGGCGGCGCTCGCGCTCATCGGCGCTGCGGCCTATCTCCCCGCGTGGCGCGCCTTCGATGCACGGTCGACCGCAGAGTCGGCGGTGCGCCGGTTCTACCTCTTCACGGTCGTGTGCCTCGCGCTCGCAGGCGGCCTCGTCAGCGCCGTCGTCATCGTCTACAACGCGATCACGGCGCTGGTGCACGTCGGTGCTCCGGATGCCCCGCTCACCGCCCTCACCGCGATCCTGCCTGCCGTGCTTCTTGGAGGCGTCTTCGCCGCGCACCTTCGGCTGCTCCTGCACGATCAGCGGCTGACACGAGCGACCGAGGGGGTCGCCGTCGAGCCGCTCGTGGCGCTGCTCGAGGAGGTTCGCGCGGGGCGCGTGAGCGTCGAGGCAGCGGCCGCGAGGCTGCGGCTCCCTGCGACTAGCGGGCCTCACCCCGGCTCATTGCCGCCAGGCTGAGCGCAGCCGCGCTTCCCAGATGCAGGATCTCGCCCGCCTGCAGCCGCGCGACCGCGTCGGCGAACGGCACGACGAGCAGCTCCTGTTCCTCGAGGTCGCCGCTGTTGGGCTCAGCGACCTTGTGCGCGCCATGGGCGATGAACGCGTGCATCACGCCACAGCCATAGTTCGGATCGACCACGAACCGTCCGAGCAGCTCCCATCCTTCAGCCTCGAAGCCGGTCTCCTCGCGCAGCTCGCGCTGCGCTCCGGCGAGCGGATCTTCGCCGGGATGGAACCCGCCGGCGGGCAACGACAGGGCGACGCCCCGGACGCCGTGCTTGTACGAGCGGATGAGGATCGTGTCGCCCGTTGCGGTGAGCGGGACGATGACCGCGTACTCGACCATGTCGATGAAGCCGAAGTCCTCGACGATCTTGCCGTCGGGGAGCTCCACGGTCTCATCGCCGACGGTGAACCACGGCCTGCGATCGAGGAGCACCCGGCGCGACACGGTCCGCCAGGTCTTCATCACGCGACCCGGTGCTTCTCCAGCTTCTTCCGGTCGACCGCGAGGCCCAGCCCCGGCTTCGTCGGTAACGCGAGCATCCCGTTCTTTGGCTGCGGCAGCGGCTCTTCGAAGATCTCTGCGAGCGGGTTCTGGATGAACATCATCTCGAGGCGGCTCAGGTTGGGGACCGCGGCCGCGAGATGCATTGACGCGAGCTGCGCGAGGCCGCACGAGAAGCCGGTGTGCGGCGCGTACTTCACGTTGTGCGCGTGAACGAGCGCGCCAAGGCGTTTCGCCGCGGTGAATCCACCGATGCGCGCGACGTCCGGCTGCACGATGTCGATCGCGCGCCGCTTCAGCAGCTCGCGGAAGCCGAAGATGCCGAACTCTGACTCCCCGGCCGCGACCGGGATCGGCTGCGAACGCCGGATCAGCTCGTAGCCGTCGATGTCATCCGGGTACACCGGCTCCTCGATGAACCAGAGGTCGTACTTCGCGAGCTCGTGGCAGGCCTTGATCGCCGTCGCGGCGTCATAGGCGCTGTTCACGTCGGCACCGATGTCGATCCCGGGGCCGACCGCCTCGCGGATCGCTTTGGTGATCTCGAC
>JANLWM010000050.1:0-5584 GCA_031364525.1 Chloroflexota bacterium
TCGCCGAGCGTCTGCACGAACGCGTTCGCCGCGACCTGTGGGGCTACGCACCGGACGAGCACCTCGATAATCGCGCGATCATCGCCGAGCGATATCAGGGGATCCGCCCAGCGCCGGGCTATCCGGCCTGTCCTGATCACACCGAGAAGCGGACGCTCTTCGACCTTCTCGATGCGACCGCGCGCGTTGGCATCACCCTCACCGAGAGCTTCGCCATGCTCCCGACCGCGGCGGTGTCGGGCTACTACTTCTGGCACCCGCAGGCGCAGTACTTCGGCGTGGGGAAGATCGAGCGCGATCAGGTGGAGGACTATGCCCGCCGGAAGGGTCAGGACCTCGTCACGACCGAGCGCTGGCTCGCACCGATCCTCAACTACGACCGATAGCGCTACGAGCCGGCCGCCGGCGTCGTAGGCTCCGCGCGTGGCGACACCGCTCGACGAGGCGACCGACCTCCTGCAGACGATGATCCGCAACAAGTGCGTGAACGACGGCACGCCCGACTCCGGCGGCGAGGTCCGCAACGCGAAGACGCTCGGCGCGTACCTCGCGGGTCCCGGTCTCGACATCAAGCAGTACGAATCGCATCCGGGGCGGGGCAGCATGGTCCTCCGCGTTGAGGGCACGGACAAGAAGGCACGGAGCCTCTTGATGATGGGCCACATCGACGTCGTTCCGGCCGATCCGAACGGCTGGAAGCGCGACCCGTTCTGCGGCGACCTCATCGACGGCGACATCTGGGGCCGCGGCGCGCTCGACATGCTGAGCATCACGGTCACGATGGCCGTCGCGGTGAAGAAGCTGCTGCGCGAAGGCTGGAAGCCAAAGGGCACGCTCGTCTTCAGCGGGATGGCCGACGAGGAGGCCCTCGGTACGTGGGGCGCTGAATGGCTCGTCGAGCATCACTGGGAGGACGTGAAGGCCGACGCGGTGCTCACCGAGTCAGGTGAGCCGCCCCTCCCGATCCCGACACGTGGCGGACCGAAGGCGATCATGGTCGTCGGCGAGAAGGGCTCCCATTGGGTCAGCCTCAAGGTCAGGGGCACGCCCGGCCACGGCTCGATCCCGTACAAGACCGACAACGCGCTCGTGAAGGCGGCCGAAGTGGTGAAGCGCATCGCCGCCTATCAGCCGAAGCTCCATCTCGGGGGTGCGTGGGCAGAGTTCGTCCGAGCGATGCAGTTCGCCCCGGAGCTCGAGGCAGGCATGCTGAGCGACGCATCGTTCCGCGCGGCGCTCGACAAGGTCCCCGTCGGCCTGGCGCGACTCTTCGACGCGTCGACCCACACCACGTTCTCACCGAACATCCTGCACAGCGGTCAGAAGACGAACATCGTCCCGGACAGTGCCGTGATGCAGATCGACATCCGCACCGTGCCTGGCGAAGAAGGCCCCGAGGTCCGCGCGATGCTTCGCGAGGCGATCGGTGATCTCTGGGACCAGTGCGAGATCCTCGATGAGGACAGCAACCCCTCGACCGCATCCACCACCGACACGCCGATCTTCCGGACGATGCAGAACGTCACGCGCAAGGTGGGGAAGGCGGAGATCGTTCCGGCGTTCACCGTCGGCGCGACCGACTCACGCTTCTTCCGCCGGAAGGGCGTGCCGTCGTACGGCTACAGCCTCTACAGCGAGAAGCTGGACTTCGGTGAGTTCATGACCATGTTCCATGGACGCAACGAGCGGATCGACCAGGGTTCGCTCCAGCTGATGCTCGATCTCTACGAGCAGACCGCCCGGGAGTACCTGGGCTAGGGCGGCTAGGGCCTCCGGGCGTTCCATCCAGGCTTGGTCGTTCTCGGACGGCCGGTCGCAGCTGCTCGTGGCGCCGAACCTCGTCGAGCTCCCGATGCGGGTGCTGCCCGACCTGCTGGTCGTCTCGATCCCGCCTGCGGCTTCGGGCTAGCGCCCGAAGGGGCGCCCGTCGTCGCGCGCTTGGCGCCCAGCAGGCCTTCCGCTCGAAGACGCTGGGAGCTTCCGGCCTTCGCTCCGATCCCCTTGGGAGCGGCGGACCGGGAGACCCTTCAGGTCCCGTAGAGGTCCAGGACCTCGCGGCGGAACTTCACGTTCGCCTTCTTCTTGAGCACTTCGAACTCATCCATGTCCCACGGTCCGACGAAGGTCACCGCGACGCCCTGCTTGCCGGCGCGGCCGGTGCGGCCGACGCGGTGGGTGAACGTCTCGGGGTCTTCGGGCAGGTCGTAGTTCACGACGTGGCTGATGTCCTCGATGTGCAACCCGCGCGCAGCGACGTTGGTCGCGACGAGCATCGGGAGCGAGCCGTCGCGGAAGGAGTCGAGCGTGCGCTCGCGTTCGCGCTGGCTGAGGTCACCGTGCAGCGCCTCCACCTTGTGATTGCGCCGCTGCAATGACTCGACGAGCTTGTCCACGCCGCGCTTGGTGTGGCGGAAGATGAGGACCTGGTCGATCGCGTATTTCTTGAGCAGCTCCTCGAGCGCCTTCACCTTGTCCTCGTCGAGGACCTCGATGTAGATCTGCTCGATCGCCGCAAGATTCTGGCGCTCGGGCTCGATCGCGACCTGCGCCGCGTTCTTGGTGAAGCGGCGTGCGAGGTCCTGGACCTCACCCTGCAGCGTCGCGCTGAAGAGCGCGGTCTGCCGGTTCGTCGGGCACTTGCTGAGGAGACGTTTGACCTCGGGGGCGAAGCCCATGTCCAGGAGACGGTCGGCCTCGTCAAGGATGACGACGCGGAGCGCCGAGAGGTCGAGGGTGCCGCGCTCGATGTGATCGAGGAGCCGTCCGGGTGTGCCGACGACGATCGTCGCGCCGCGCTTCAGCGCGCGCTCCTGGGCCACGTACGAGACGCCGCCGTACACGGCGACCTCGCTCGAGTGCAGGTACTTGCCGAGGGTCCCGAACTCACGCGTCACCTGGACGCAGAGCTCGCGGGTCGGGACGACGACGAGGGCCTGCGGCTTGCGCATGGCCGGTTCGATGAGCTGGAGGACCGGAATGGCGAACGCGGCCGTCTTGCCGGTGCCGGTCTGGGCCTGGGCCAGGACGTCGCGCCCTTCGAGCATGAGCGGGATCGTCTTTGCCTGGACGGGCGTCGGAGCCATGAAGCCAAGGTCTTCGATCGCCTTTGCGATCTTGGGATGGATGGTCAGCTCGCCAAATCGTCCGATGTCGGCCGCGGGAACCGGTTTCTCTGGTGCCAGGGTCAATTTCTCTCCCAACGGGTATGAAAAAAGGGCCTCGACCGACAGCGGTCTAGCCCCTCCACGAGTGCCCGAATCCGTGTATGTACGAGTTGGAGTGTATCAGACCTCATCCCGGCGGCGCCGGAGCTCAGTGAGGATCTCGCGGGTCGAGGACGTCCCCAGGCGCGAGGCACCCGCGGCGATCATCGCCAGGGCCTCGTCCAGGGTCCGAATGCCACCAGAGGCCTTCACGCCGAGCTTGTCACCGACCGTTCGCCGCAGGAGGCGCACGTCCTCGACGGTGGCGCCCTCGAGGCCGAAGCCGGTCGATGTCTTCACGAAGTCCGCGCCGGCGGCTGCCGCGATCTTCGCGGCGATCACCTTTTGCTCATCGTCGAGGTAGCTCGTCTCGAGGATCACCTTCACCAGGGCCTCGCTCGCATGGGCGAGGCCGACGACCGACGCGACCTCGCGCTCCACCGTCGCGTAATCCTTGTCGATGAGCGCGCCGATGTTGATGACCATGTCGAGCTCCGTCGCACCGTCCTTCAAGGCCGTCGATGCGGTGCTCACCTTCACCTCGGGCGATTGCCCGCCGTGGGGGAATCCGATCACGGTCGATGTCTCTACGCCCGAGTCCTTGAGCAGCTTCGCTGCGATCGGGACATAGAACGGCTTCACGCACACGGAGGCGATGTGCTCTTCGCGCGCGATCGCACAGGCCTCGACGACGTGGTGCTCGGTCTGGGTGGGCTTGAGCACGGCGTGATCGATCATCGCGGCGAGCTCAGGGACGGTGGGAAGGGTCATCCCGACCAGTATCCGCCTCTATGCTCAGATCGTGCCCGGCTCATTCCGCATCGGCAGCCTGTTCGGCATCGAGATCCGCCTCCACATCTCGTGGCTGGTCATTTTCGCGCTCGTTTTCTTCACCCTCTGGGAGGGCGAGTACCGCACGAGCTACCCGTTCTGGTCCCAAGAGAAGCGCCTCCTCGTCTCCGTGATCACGGCGCTCCTGTTCTTCTGCTCGATCATCGCCCACGAGCTCTCGCACTCGCTGGTCGCCCGCCGGTTCGATATGAAGGTCTCGTCCATCACGCTCTTCCTGCTCGGTGGTGTCGCGAACCTGCGCCAGGAGCCGCCGACCGCGAAGGCCGAGTTCTTCATGGCCTCTGCCGGTCCCGCGATGAGCCTCCTCATCGGCCTCATCGGCCTCGCGATCTCCAACGTGATCGATCTCGCCCAGACCCCGTCCCTCCAGGTGGTCGTGGCGGTCGCGGGGTATCTCGGTTACATCAACCTGGCACTCGCGGCCTTCAACATGATCCCCGGGTTCCCGCTCGATGGCGGCCGGGTGCTCCGGTCCGTGATCTGGGCACTGCGGCATGACCGCTCGAAAGCGACGCCTATCGCCGCTCGGGGTGGCCAGCTGGTCGCGGGTCTCTTCGTGCTCTGGGGGATCGTGCAGTTCCAGGAGGGCGGCAACGCCCTGTGGTTCTGGCCGTTCCTGCTGGCGTACTTCCTGTACAACGCCGCGACCCAGTCGTTGCAGCAGGAGCGCGTGACCACATTGGCATCGGGAATGCCCGTCGCGCCGCTCATGACCACGTCGTTCACCTCGACCGATCCACGAAGCACCGTCGCGAACGTCGTCCGAGATCTCATGCTTCCGCGGAATCTCCGGGCGGTGCCGGTGGTCAGCGGGCAGGAGTTCATCGGCCTGGTGACGACCGATGACGTGCGGAAGATCGACCACGACAGCTGGCCGACGACCCCCGTCGAGCAGGTGATGTCGCCCGCGGCCGATCTCGCGAAACTCGAGCCCGAGGACGACCTCATGCTGGCCCTCGACCGCTTCGGCACCGCGGGCGTCCTTCCGGTCGTGCGAGACGGGCGTCTGGTCGGTCTACTCGATCGCGAATCGGTCGCCAACTACATCCGGATGCGCGATCTCGTCCGACAGACGCATGGCCGCTGACGTGCGTCGCGCGCTCGCGCTCGTCGTCCTTGTCGCGGCCGGATGCAGCGCGCCGGCACCCGTCGCGGTGACGTCATCGCCGACGCCGACCTCGAGCAACAGCCCTGCGCCCGTTCTGACCGGCGGGCCACAGGTCGGCACGCCAACGGCATCGCCGCCAGCGGGTGTCTGCACGCAGCCGGGCCTTACCAACGCACAGCTTGTCGACCGCTGGCTCGACCTTGCAGGGAGGCATGATGCGGCGGCGGTCCGCGATTGCTTCGCCGCGTCGTACGGCACGGTGCCCGAAGCTGTCGTCCAGCGGTGGGCCGATCTCGGTCCGAAGAAGGACAGTTCGGTGGCACACGGCGTGAATGAACCGGTCAATGGTTGCGACCACTACGCCGTGTCTGCGGACTTTCCGAATGGGAATCCGTATGCCCCGGTCCAGGACGCGAACCGG
>JANLWM010000061.1:0-20516 GCA_031364525.1 Chloroflexota bacterium
GAACGGGCCAGCGCACCGAGGACCGCCGGATTCCGCAACGCCTGCGGATCCTGTTGGGCCAGGGGGGTAAGCGCGACCTCCTGCGCGAGCTCGGTCGAAGAGATCGTGACGTTCTCCTTCTTAGCGAGCGCGTCGAGGACCAGCAGCGATTTCGCGCGGCGCTCCGCTGTGGCGCGCCAGTCGGCGCGGATCTCCTCCTCGGTCTTGCGGGCCTGCAGGAGGAACTGCTCCCACGAAAGTCCCTGATCCTTCACCCGCGCCTTGAGATCCGCCACGAGGTGGTCGAGCTCGTCGCCGATCAGGACCTCGGGCACCTCGACGGTGGAGCTGTCGAGCAGGTGGGCCAGCAGCTTCTCGGCCGCGGCATCGCGGCCTTCGTGGAATGCGGCGTGGGCGAGCTCGCCGCGGACCGCCTTGTCGAGGTCCGCGAGCGTCCCCACGCCGACCGTCTTCGCGAATTCGTCATCGAGCGGCGGCAGGATCTTCTCTGCGACCTGCGAGACCCGGGCGCTGAACGCGCCGGTCTTCCCGCGCAGATCTTCGTCCGGATAGTCGACCGGGAACGCCAGCTCGAACGCGCGCTCCTCCCCCGCTGACGCGCCCACGAGCGCGTCGGCGAGACCCGGGATCGCGTAGTCCTTGCCGAGCTCGAGGTGCGCGTTGCGGCCCATCGGGGGGAGCGGCTTCCCGTCGAGCGCGACGTCAAGGTCGATCGTGAGGACGTCGTTGCGCTCCGCGGGACGCGTCACGGCCTTGAGCTCAGCGTGATGCTCCCGCATGCCGGCGATGGTCTGTTCGACCTGCTCATCGGTGACGGGTATCGGCTGGACCGTGACACCGGCGGCAGCGGGATCGCCGAGCGCCACCTCGGGCCGCACCGGAACGGTCGCGGTGTACTTCAACGACTTGCCCGCTTCCAGCTGGCTGACCTCGACCTCGGGCCGGTCGAGCCAGTCAAGGCCCTCGAGATCGACGATCTCCTTGAACGTCTCGTCGACGATGTCGGCGGCCGCGTCGTCCCAGATGTGCTGAGCGCCGTAGGTGCGCTCATACAGCGCGCGGGGTGCCTTGCCCGGCCGAAAACCCGGGATCTTCGCCTGCTGCACGTGCCGCTCGAACGCCCGGTCGCTCGCGCGCCCGAGGCGATCCGCATCCACCTCGACCACCATCGTGACGATGGACCCGGGCTTGCGCTCGATCGCATGCGTGAACGAGCGGGCCGGGGTCTCCGGCGTGAGGGCTGCTGCGGCGTCCGGCCGCACGGTATCCGTTGGCTGTTCGGTCGTCATGGAGACATCAAGTTTACGGCTCCGGGCCGTATGCTGTCGCCCACCCCATGTACTTCTACGAGATCCACGAAGGCGACGAGGACCTCGGAACGGCGGTCCTCGTCGGACATGAGGATCAGCTGTCGCCCGAGGACTTCTTCCGGCTGGTGAAGAAGGCTCGCGACCTCGTCAAGGACGCGTTCGAGGAGCCGTCGTTGACCGAGGCCATCGCCAACGAGCTCGAGCGTGCCCATGGCTTCACCCACGTCACCGACGAGCGGCTCCTCGCCTCGGTCAACGTCGGCGAGACCGACAAGGACACCTACCTGGTGGCCTCGGACGAGGGCGTGCGCACCATCTACGTGGAATCGGACGAGGCCCCTGGGGCTGGGAATGGCGACCGACCCAACTAGGCCGAAGATCGGGTTCGTGGGTCTGGGCATCATGGGCCTGCCGATGGCCCGCAACGCCCTCAAGGCCGGCTTCCCGCTCACGGTCACGAATCGCACGCTCGAGAAGGCCGATCGGCTGACCGCAGAGGGCGCGACCGTCGTTCGGACGCCCCGCGAGGTCGCTGAGCGCTCCGAGATCGTCGTGACGATGGTCACGAGCTCGCCGGACGTGGAGGCGGTGACCTTCGGTCCGGGCGGCATCGCGGAGGGCGCGCACCCCGGCCTCTTGGTGATCGACATGAGCAGCATCTCGCCGGTCGCGAGCCGGGCCTTCTCCGAGCGCGCGGAGGGCCAGGGCTTCCGGACGCTGGACGCGCCGGTGTCCGGCGGCGAGATCGGCGCCATCGAGGCCCGCCTCTCGATCATGGTCGGGGGCGACGCGGCCGACGTGGAGCGCGCTCGACCGCTGTTCGAGGCCCTCGGCAAGACGATCGTCCACATCGGCGGTCACGGCGCCGGGCAGGCCTGCAAGCTCGCGAACCAGATCGCCGTCGCGATCAACAACCTCGGGGTGGCTGAGGCGCTCGTGTTCGCCGCAGCCCAGGGCATCGACCTCGAGCGGACGCGCCAGGTGATCGCGGGAGGCGCCGGAAGCTCGTGGGCGATGCAGAACTACGCGCCGAAGATGCTTGCCGGCGACTTCAAGCCGGGATTCATGGTCGATCACCAGCAGAAGGATCTCCGGAACGTCCTTGACGCCGCGTTCGCAACGCACCTCTCGCTCCCCGGGACGTCGCTCGCGCACGCGCTGTACAGCGCGCTGCAGGCTGACGGCGGCGGACGCGAGGGAAACCTCGCGATCATCAAGGTGATCGAACGGCTCTCGGGGATCGAGGCCCGGACGCGGGAGTGACGTTCGACGGGTGCCTCGCCCGGCTCGCGACGCTCACCGATGCCGAGCTCGCGAGCGAGGCCTGGGGGCTGGGCGGAAAAGCCCTCGACATCGGCTACGCGCTCTATCACGCCCTCGAGGAGGAGCAGCGCGCGGTCATCGCAGCGCCGCCCGCACCGACCGAGAGCGCGCGGATCCTCGGGCTCGCCCAGGGCGCGTTCGGCGATCTGCGCGGGCTGCTCGCAGGGCTCGGCGACGAGCGCCTCGATGAGCTGCCTGCCGCGGGCGAGTGGTCGCTGCGCGAGACCTTGGCGCATGCGATCGGGGTCGAGCGTTCGTACCGGACGAACGTCGCGTACTCGATCGAGCGCCTGCCGGCGGAACCGGTGCTGATGCCCGCCGACCGGCGTCCGCCGCCGGACCCGGCCGACACGGAGGGCACGGTGATCGAGATCCTCGGCCGGTTCGCGACACACCGCGCTGACACCGACCGCGAGCTCGCCGCGATCCCGGAGACCGCGCTCGCGCGGCCGACGGTCTGGGCCGGCGTCGAGGTCGACGTGCGATTCCGGCTGCACCGCTTCGCGTCGCACATCCTCGAGCACACCTATCAGTGCGAGAAGACGATCCGCCACCTCGGGGCATTCGGTGGCGACGCCCGGGCGATCTGCCGCCGGATCGGCGAGATGCGCGGGCTGCACGAGCGCCGCACCGATCGGGCGCACCTCCACGCGCTCGATGCCGCACTCGAGGAGAAAGCGCGGATGGGCCGGATCGCCACGCCCTAGCGGTACGCTTTCGGCGGGCGAGTGGCGAAATGGCAGACGCGGCAGCTTTAGGAGCTGTTGCTCGTGAGAGCGTGAGGGTTCGAGTCCCTCCCCGCCCACCGGCACCCACGTAACGGCAGTCCGGAGACCGATGACAGTACGAATGACCGCGGGTCATTCGGGCCGGCCGAGAGTACGGTGCGTCATGACGGTTCTCAGCGGCGTAGGTCCGGCGCGGTGCGCACCTGAGTTGGGACTCGAGGTAGACGCAGCGCCGCTGACCCTCCTGACCCAGGAAAGGCGAATGATGGTGATCAATTGGGCGCGTCTCCTTGGGGCGCCCCGAGTCGCGGTCCACACGATCGATCCCGCGGTGACGACGCTCGTCGAGGACGCGGTCGCAGAGCAGCGCGCGGTCGTAACGGTCGAAGCGCAGCGTCGCAGGCAGGATGCGCGACCGCCGCATCTGGTGGTCGTGGACCTAAGGAGTCCGCGATCTGCCGAGACCCTGCGCCTGTACGCCGAGGACGGCGCGCGCATCCCGGTCATCGCGGTCACGCGCGCCGATGCCGACCTGCAGGTCCGTCTCGCGGCCTTCGCGGACGGGGCCGACGACGTCGTCTGCCTCCCGGTCGCGCCGCCCGAGCTGGCAGCACGCATCCGCGCGCTCCTTCGGCGGACCTACGGCGAGCGCGCCGCGTACGTGCCGACCGTGACGGTCGGGGATCTCGAGATCGACGTCATGGAGGACCGCGTGCGGAGCGGCGGAGCGGATCGTGACCTCACCAGCACCGAGCAGGCGATCATCTTCGTGCTCGCATCCCACCCCGGCCAGGTCGTGAGCCGCGAGCAGATCCGCCGGGCGGTGTGGGGCGCGACGGGCGCCCCGCCGAGCAATATCGTTGACCGGCACGTGCGGTCCCTCAGATCGAAGCTCGGTGACTCGTGGCGGGAACCCCGCTATATCGCGACCGTGCGCCAGCAGGGGTACCGCCTCCTGGTCCCGGCGGCCGGGCCGGCCGACCCGATCCTCACCGGCGAAGTCGCATGAGCGGCGACCCGATGAAGCTCGTCAAGTTCATGTGCGCGACCAAGAGCCACAACACGACGCGCAGCGAATCGGCCCTCACGATCCACGAAGGGGTGTGGGCCTTCTGCTACGCCGGCGGACAGACCCCCGGCCATGAGTGGCTGCCCGTCGACGGCCTGCCACTCAACGACGCCATGCGCTTCGCCCAACCGCTGCCGGTGGTGAGCCGTCCCGGAGCGCCGCTCGCGGCGACCGGGCCACGGGCCCGTCCTGCGGGCGCCGCGACGCCGAAGGACAGCAAGGGCACCCGCCGCTGAAGCGCGAGCGACACCCACCAGACGCCGGGCCGCGCCCGCGGATCCTCGTCATCGACGATGACGAGCAGCTCTGCAGCACGATCTGCGACGTCCTGCGCGACGACGGATTCGCGGCGGCATCAGTACCGCATGGCGCCGCCGCGCTCGAGATGGTGAAGACGAGCGAGCCCGTTCTGATCCTGCTCGATCTGCGGATGCCGATCATGGACGGCTGGTCCTTCGTGCAGCAGTACCGTCGGGCCGCGGCCGCGCCGGCGGCGATCATCCTGATGAGCGCGAACCCAGATCTTCCCGGCATCGCTCTGCAGCTCGGCGCCGACGGTCATCTGCGCAAGCCCTTCGACCTCGCCGTCCTGCGGGCCGCGGTCAAGGAGCATGCCTAGAAGACGATCTCCGACCCCTCTCGGGCGACGATCACCTGCAGACCGGTCCCGAAGGCGTTGGCCTGCTGCTGAGCGTCAGCGCCGATGCGATCGAGCGCGTCATCGGAGCGGTCTGGATCATGGTGGTAGAGGATCAGCCGCCTCACGTTGGCCTGTTTGGCGACATCGAGGGCCGTCGCCACCGTCGAGTGGCCCCATCCTGCCTTGAAGTCAGCGTCTACGAACTGGCCGTCATGGATGAGGGCATCCGCATTGCGCGCGAGATCGACGACCGGATTGGGTCTGCCGCTGAACGGGTCCTCGGTGTCGGTCGCGTACACGAGCGCCTTCCCATCGGCCTCGATGCGGTACGCGAGGGCGGGCGCCGGATGGACGATCGTCGCCGCCGTGACCGTGTACGGGCCGACGACCCGCCGCGAGCCGCTCTCGATCTCGTGCACCTCGAGCTTCGCCGGCAGGCCGTCGAGGTCCACCGGGAAGAACGGGTCGTCCATGCCCAGTCCGAGGAGCTGACGGAGCGGCAGGTGCTGCGTGGGACCGTAGAGCCGGAGCGTGTTCTTCGGGTCGAATGCCGGACGGAAGAACGGGATCCCCTGGATGTGGTCCCAGTGCAGGTGCGAGAGCAGCAGGTCGACGGTCAGCGGGCTCGTCCCATTGAGCTTGAGGCCGAGCTCGCGGAGCCCGGTGCCGGCGTCGAGGACCAGCAGGTGTTCGGTCGCGTCGCGAAGCTCGACACAGGCGGTGTTACCGCCGTAGCGCACCGTGCGCTCGCCGGGCGTCGGGATCGAGCCACGGGTGCCCCAGAAGCGGACCTTCACGCGCTCGCCGCCGGCTCCGGCTTCGGGCGGTCGCGCTCGGAAAGCCCTCCGCCCGCGGCCTCGGCGATGCTGCCCATGCCTTCGTCGCCGGGCTTCGGCCAGGTCGCCTTCAGCTCGTCGATCGCGCGCTCGAGCGCCGGCAGCGCCCGATGCACCGCGGCCATCACCGCCGGATCCAGGTGATCGCCGGCCATGCCGTCCATGATCTCGAGGGTCTTCTCGAGCGGGTAGGCCGGCTTGTAGTACCGGGGAGCGGTGAGCGCGTCGAAGACGTCCGCGGCCGCGACGATGCGTGCGCCCGGGAGGATGTCCGCGCCGGCCAGCCCCTTGGGGTAGCCCTTCCCGTCCATCCGCTCGTGATGCTGCGCGGCGATCAGCGGGACCTCCCGCATGTCCGGGGGGAAGTCGAGGTATGCCAGGAACTCGCCGGTCTTCTCGGCGTGGGCCTTCATGTACGCGAACTCCGCGTCGTCCAGCTTCCCGGGCTTCTGCAGGAACCGGTCCCGGACCGCGATCTTGCCGTAGTCGTGAAGGAGGGCGGCGGCCTGCAGCCGCTCGAGGTCCTCGGGACCCAGGCCCATCTCCGCGCCGATGATGCCGGCGTAGCGCGTCACGCGCTTGCTGTGACCCGCGGTCTGCTGATCGCGGGCGTCCACCGTGGTCGCGAGCGTCTCGATCAGCGATAGCCACAGGCGCTTCTGCGCGTTCACGAGCTGCGCGTTCTCGACCGCGACGGCTGCCGATGATGCGAGCGAGCCCAGGGTGACCTCGTCCACGATGGTGAACTCGCCGTCCTTCTTGTTCACCGCCTGGAACACGCCGATGATCGCGCCGTCGTGACCGGTCATCGCGATGGTCAGCAGGTTGCGCGTCTTGAAGCCCGTCCGCTTGTCGTTGGCCGGACTGAACCGCGGGTCGGCGTACGCGTCGGAGATGCTGATCGTCTCGCCGGTCTTGGCCACGGTGCCGGCGATGCCGACGCCGAGCGGGAACCGGATCTCGCCCACCCCGTCGCCGGTCGCCACGCGGGACCAGTATTCCTGCCGTTGCTGATCGACGACGAAGATCGTGGCCCGCTCGGCGTCGACCATCGCGACAGTGGCATCCGCGATGAGCCGCAGGAGCGCGTCGAGATCCGTGACCGTCATCAACCGTCGGGTCACATCGAGCAGCATGTCGAGGTCCCGGCGCCCTGCCCCGCGACGGCGTTCGGCAGCGCGGCGCTCGGCGCGCTCCGCGGCCCGCCGCTCATTCCGGCGTCGCTCGAGCGGCGAGGTCACGACAGCTCCGACGAGGTCTGGGCCAGCACCGGTCCGACACTTTCGGCGATGCGCTCGAGCAGCATCTGGTCGCGGCGCTCGAACGGTCCGGTGCGCTTGTTCAGCACCTGCAGGACGCCGATCACATTGCGGCTCCCGTCCTCCCACACCGGCACGACGAGCATGTTGAGCGTCCGGTAGCCGCTGCGCAGGTCGACGTTGCGATCGAACCGCGGATCCGCGTAGGCGTCCGGCACGTTGATCGTCTCGCCGGTCTGGGCCGCCTGGCCGGCGATACCGGTCCCCAGGGGGAGCCGGATCTCGATCGCCGTCCGAGCGGCGATCCGGGACCAGAGCTCCTTCCGCTCCTGGTCGACGAAGTAGACCGTGCAGCGCTCGGCGTCGGTCGCCTGCGCGCACAGATCGATCAGCCCGCGCAGGTAGGCGTCTCGATCCTTCTGGACAGAGAGATGCGTCAGCTTCATGAGAACGAATGCGACCTTGTCATCGATCGCCATCAGATCAGTGGAACCCAGCGACGGCCGCGGCCGCGATCGGCCGTTCCGGTGGTGGTGCCGGGTTCGGGTTCTCGATGGTGCCGATCCGATCGACCTGATAGCACCGGATCGCCTCGGCCCGGCCCTTCACCTGCACGGATCCCAGATCGACGGCCAGCACATCGTCGCCGAGCTCGGAGAGCGTCTCCGCGCTGATGGCGACCTGATCCCGCCGGGCGATGTCGTTCGAGGTGAGCCGTGAGGCGACGTTGGCCGTGTCACCGATGACCGTGTATTCCATGCGACCCATCGCGCCCAGGAACCCCGCGACGACCGGGCCGGTGTTGATGCCGAAGCCGAAGGACACATCGGGACCACCAGTGCTCCGCTCGGCCACGATCCAGCGCTGGATCTCGACGGCGGCCTGCACCGCCTTGCGCGCCTGGTCCACGACGGGGAGCGGCGCACCCCAGATGACCATGATGTTGTCGCCGTTGTACTTGTTGACGGTCCCCTCGTAGCGATTCACCACATTCACGATCCCCTCGAAGTAACGGTTCAGCGTGTCGAGCAGTACGCGGGGCGTCATGCCCTCGCTCATCGTCGTGAAGCCGCGGATGTCCCCGAACAGCACGGTCACCCGCTTCTCCTCGCCGCCGAGCGTGAGGTGGCCGCTCTCCTCGATATCCATGATCGTCCGCGCGATCGAGGGCGTCACGAAGCGGCCAAAGGTGGTCTGGGTCCGGCGCACGGAGGTCTGCTCCTCGACGAGGAGGTAACCGAGCGCGACGACCCACCAGAACGCCGCGGGCACCAGGTAGCCGAGGGAGGCGACGGCGACGGGGCCGTCGCCGATGTCACCGTGGGACGACTGGGCGAACAACATCAGGCGCACGAGGCAGTACGCGGCGAGCCCGGCGATCGCGCCGAGGAAGCCCCAGAGCCGGAATTGGACCACCAGCAGGATGCCGCCAAGTGTCACGACGATCACCTGCAGGAGCGTGACGAGGAATCCTTCGCGGATCTCGGGGAACCGGTTCGTCAGGATCGAGGAGGCGGCGTTCGCCCAGATCTCGACCCCATACATCTTCGTGCCGCCGCTGTTCGGGGTCGGATAGTCGTCCGGGACCGCCGAGACGCTGTGCGCCCCGACCAGCACGAGCCGGTTGGCGATGAGCTGCTTCGGGACCTTCCCCGCGACCACGTCACCGAGCGCCACGACGCAGAACTCGGAGCTGTTCGCGCAGGGCGCGCTGTCGAACGGACGCGCGCTCAGCGGGGTGGCCGGGGTCGCGGCGTAGTAGATCGGCATGTAGCCGATCTCATCGATCGGCATCTGCCGGTCGAGGAGCGCCGTGCGACCGGGGAGCACGAGGCGGTCGCCCTCGCGGCGGATCGAGGTCTCGTCGCCGCTGACGAGCTTGGCCGCGAGCAGCGTGCGCGCGGTCGCCACGAGCGGCAGCGTGTAGTAATGGCCGCTCGGCGTGTCGATCGCGAGGACCGATTTGCGGACCCGCCCGTCCCCGTCCTGTTGGACATTCACCGCACCCAGGCCGGCAGCAGCCTGGCGGAGGATCGTGATCGGCACCTGCTCGGCGTTGAAGCGGACCGCGCCCGGGACCCCGACGTTCGAGCCGGCGCCCTGCATGGCGAGGATCACGTTGCCGGCGTCCTTGATCGCGACCGCCAGGGCGCGATCCTGGTCGGGGTTCGGTGAATCGTCGTAGAAGCCGACGTCGAAGGAGACCGTGCGGGGGGCCATCGGCTTGAGCGTGTTCAAGAGGTCCACGAAGGCCTGGCGTGGCAGCGGATAGCGCCCGTACCGGGTGATCGTCGAGTCGTCGATCGCGACGATGGTGACCTGGTTCGAGACGCGGGCCGGCGCGTTCGTGATGAAGGTGTCGTAGGTGACCGCCTGGAGGCTCGAGTCGAGCAATCCGATGTTGTAGGAATAGGCGCCAAGGAGGATGCCGACCACCGCGAGGGCGGCGAGGATGGCGCGCTGACGCCGCCGGCGGCCAGAGAACACCCTTCACCCCTCTTGGCCCTGGCACGCCCAGGACGCGGTCATGCTAGCGGCTGGCCGCCCTCCTGAGCACGTCGCGCAGCACCGCGATCGAACGCGCAAAGTCCGCCAGCGCGAGCCGCTCGATGGGCGTGTGGTCAAAACGCGCGTCCCCCGGCCCGTAGGCGACCATCGGGCAGCCCCAGGCCGGGAGCAGGATGTTCATGTCACTCGTGCCGCTCTTTTCCTTGAAGGTGGTCTGACCGCCGATCGCGCTGATCGAACGCGCGAATGCGGCTGCGACCGGCGTCGAGCGGAGCGTCTTCGCAGGCTCCTCCGAGGCGATGCGCTCGACCGAGGTCTCCGCGTCGCCGTCGTGGTCCGATGCGAGCGACTCGACCTCCGCTTCGAGGTCGGCGGTCGCGACGCCGGGGGGAACGCGGTACCCGATGCGCAGCTCGGCCCGCTCGACCAGTCCGTCGCCGGCGGTCGCGCGGATCCCCTCGAGCCGGCAATCGAGCCGTTGGAACGGCCGAAGGTCGGACCCCCCGGTGCGCCGCACCGCAGCGTCCTTGATCTTGGACCACAGCGAGAGCGCCTCCTCCGCGACGGTCGGTCCGGGCGACGCTCCATGCCGCGCGTCACGGGCGAGCGACACCCCAAGCACGAGGCGGCCCTTGTAGGCGACGGTGACGCCGTCCCATCCGGATGGCTCCCCGATGACGCACCAGTCAGGCGCAGGGAGCGTCGCCCAGTGGCGCGCGCCCTTGCTCGTCGGCGACTCCTCCTCGACGGCCCCGACGACCGTCACCCGAAGTCCGGCGATCGGTCCGGTCGCCGCGGCGACGAATGCCGCGAGCGGCCCCTTCGCGTCGACCGCACCACGACCGACGAGGTCGCCGTCTTCGATCCGCACCGGGATCTCACCCGGGACCGTGTCGATGTGCCCAAGGAGCACGACGTGCACCGGCCCGTCGCCGATCTCGCCCACCGCATTTCCGGCCTCGTCCACCAACGCGCGGAAGCCCCGCTCGCGCATGCGATCCACGAGCCACTCAACGGCGTCGCCCTCGCTGCGCGATACCGACGGGATGGCGACGAGCCCGCCGATGAGCGCGAGGTCGTCGGGAGCGAGCGCCAGGTCCATCACGCGCTCAGCGCGGAGCGCGTGGCCTCGATGACCGCGTCCACCTGCGCAGCGCTGATCACGAGCGGCGGCAGGTAGCGAACGACGGTCGGACCGGCACCGAGGGCCAGCACCCCGCGATCCTGCAGCGCCTTCAGCGTCGCCCCGGCGTTCTCCTTGAGCTCGATGCCCTGGAGCAGCCCGAGACCGCGGACCTCGCGGATCTTCGGCGAGGTGATCGCGAGCAGCCCGGCGTTGAGCTGCGCACCGCGCGCCCTGGCCGCTTCGGCGAGCCGCAGACGCGCGTGCTCGCCGAGGGTGGCGATCGAGGCCGCGCAGGCCAGCGGATTGCCGCCGAACGTGGTCGAATGCGAGCGCTTTGGGAGGTCGCCGAGCGCGTTGGAGAAGGCGATCGCGCCCATCGGCATCCCGCCGGCGATGGCCTTGGCGAGACACAGGATGTCCGGCTCGACAGCGAATTGCTCGAGCGCGAACATCGTGCCGGTCCGACTGAAGCCGGTCTGGACCTCGTCGATGATCAGCATCGCGCCGCGCTCCCGACAGACCCGCGCGGCCTCCGCGACGAACTCCTTCGTCGCCGGACGGACACCGCCTTCTCCCTGGACGAGCTCGGTGATGAACGCCGAGGTGTCCGTCGTGATCGCCGCATCGATGGCCTCGGTCTTGTTGAACGGGATGTGCGTGAAGCCTTCCAGCAGGGGGCCGAAGAGCTCGCGGTACTCCGGGCCCCACGTCGCGGAGAGGGCGCCCATGGTCTTGCCGTGGAAGCCGCGCATCGTCGCGACCACGCCGTGTCGCTTCGTGGCCAGGCGCGCGAACTTGAGCGCGCCCTCCACCGCCTCGGTGCCGCTGTTGCACAGGAAGATCCGGTCGAGCGACGCCGGCAGGAGCGCAGCAAGCCGGTCGTACAGCTCAGCGCGCCGATCGTTGTAGAAGAGCTCCGTGCAGCTTGCGAGGGTCCGGGCCTGCTGCGCGAGCGCGTCCGCGACAGCCACGTTGCCGTGGCCGAGATTCGCGATCCCCTGCCCGCCGACGCAGTCGATGTACTCGCGGCCGGCATCGTCCCACACGACGGCACCTTGGCCGCGCACGAGGACGATGTCGCGCTTCTGGTAGAGGCCGGAGGTGTGCGCGCTCTCGCGCTCGATCGTGTGACTCAAGAGTGGATGACCGTGCGGATCCGCGGATCCCCGGCGGCGCTCCGGATGACGACCTCACCCACCCCGCCCTCGATCGCCTCGCGGGCGGCGAGGATCTTCTTCTTCATCCGGCCCATCGCGAGACGCTCGGCCTCATCCAGCGTGACGTCCGGGACGAGCGAGCCGGGATCGCGTACGTCCCGCAGCAGCCCAGGGACGTTCGTCAGGATCAGGAGCGCGTCGGCCTCGATCGCAACGGCGATGCGCGCGGCGACGCGGTCTCCGTCGACGTTGACCGCCTCGCTCTCCGTCGACAGCGCGAGGGGCGCCACCACCGGGACCCGACCGGGACCCATCAGCTGGCGAAGGAGCGGCACATTCACCACTTCGACCGTGCCGGTGAAATCGTCCCGGAGGAGCACCGTCTTCCCGTCCTGTACCGCGCGGACGACCTTGCGCTTCGCGACGAGCAGGCGGCCGGACAGACCGGAGAGGCCGAAGGCGTCGATACCGCGCGCCTGCAGCTTCTCGGTGTAGAGGAAGTTCTCCACGCCGAGCGCGGCCATCGCGAAGATCTCGAGGGTCCGGCGGTCCGTCCGCCGGCTCTGGTGCCCGGAGGGCGAGATGACCGTCTCGACCGGGTGGCCAAGGGCGGCCTGGAGCTTGTCGGTCTCCGCTGATGCGCCGTGCACGAGCACGATCTCGTCGGAGCGAGACACGTCCGCGACGAGGTCCGCGACGCTGTCGCGGTCCACACCGGCGGACCCGCCGGCCTTGATGACCGCACGGAGCGTCACGCGGGTCCCGCCGGGAGCATCAAGGGTGTAACCCGGGGAACTCGAGGCCAGCAGTCTCGGCGAATCCGCAAGCCACGTTCATCGCCTGGACGCCATTGCCGGACGCGCCCTTGACGAGGTTGTCGATCGCGCAGAGCGCGACCACGCGGTCACCGCGCGGATCGATCGCGAAGCCGACGTCGGCGAAATTCGAGCCTGCGAGCAGCTTCGGCTCCGGGTAGCGGAAGATCCCGCCGCGCTCCTTCACGATCCGCACGAAGGGCTCGGCCGCATACGCCTCGCGGTACGCCCGCCAGCAGGCCTTGTCGTCGAGCCCCGCCTTCACCGGGACATGCGCTGTGGCCAGCACACCCCGCACGAGCTCGACCGCGGTGACGGACAGCTGGACCTGTACGCCGAGCTCCTGTTCGATCTCGGCCGTATGCCGATGGCCGACGGGCTTGAACGAGCGGACGACCCCGACGCGCTCGGGGTGATGGGAGTCCTCACCCGGCTCGCGGCCGCCCTCGCTCGAGCCGACCTTGCACTCGATGACGATCGGCCGCGACGCGTCGATGAGCCCGGCGCGCGCGAGCGGCAGGAGCGCGAGGATCGATGCGGTCGCGTTGCAGCCCGCCCCCGTGACCAGGGTCGCGCCCTTGATCTCCGCCCGGTGGAGCTCCGGGATCCCGTACACGGCCACACCGAGCAGCTCGGGGTGTGGATGCTCTGCCTCGTACCACGCCCGGTACACCGCGGCGTCGCGCAGGCGATGATCGGACGAGAGATCGACGACCACCTTCGCGCGGGCTCGCAGCTCGGTGAGCCGGTGCGCCCCGTTGGGCAGCGCGAGGAAGATCACGTCGCAGCCGGTCACGTCGTCATAGCGCACGAACTCGAGCTGGGTCCGCTTACGCAGATTCGGGTGGGCCACCGTGACGGGCTTGCCGGCCAGCGACTCGCTGCCCGCGACGATCTCACCGACCTCGGGGTGACCGAGGAGGATGCGAAGGAGCTCGCCGCCAGCGTAACCGCCGGCACCGATGACGCCGACCTTCATCTACGAGCGCTTCTTGGCGACGCTGAGCGCGTGATCGACGACCTTGCCCGGGATGTTCACGCCGGTCGTGTCGATGGAATTGCGGAACTCCATCGTGTAGTTGACCTCGTTCACGAGCAGCCCCGCGGGTCCCTCGAGGACGTCGACGGCGACGACGCCGCCGCCGACCGCTTTCGCCGCCCGAACGCAGAGGTCGGCGAGCTCAGGCGTGACCTCGCACTTGGTCGCACGCGCGCCGCGCGCGGTATTCGTGATCCAGTGGTCCGAGGAGCGGTAGATGGCGGCGATGCACTCGTCGCCGACCACGAACGCGCGGATGTCCCTGCCGGGCTTCCGAACGTACTCCTGGACGTAGTAGATCGAGTGCATGTACGTGCCGAGGACGTCCTTGTGCTCAAGGACCGACTCGGCCGCGTCGCGGTCGTTCACGCGCGAGATCAGGCGACCCCACGAGCCGACGAGCGGCTTGAGGACCGCGGGATACCCAAGCTCCTCCACCGCGGCGAGCGCGGACTCGGGTGTGAACGCAAGACGCGTGCGTGGAGAGGGGATCCCGTCACGGATGAGCCGCATCGTCGTGAGGAGCTTGTTGCCGCAGATGTCCGCGACCTCGTATGTGTTGACCGTCGGGATGCCCCACGTCTCGAGGACCGCGAGCGCGTAGAGGGCGCGCGAGTGTTGGATGCAGCGCTCGAGCACGACGTCGACCCCGAGGTCGGGCTGCGTCTCGAGCCGGAGAACGAGCTCGCGGTCGTCGATGATCTTCGTCGCGATGCCGCGGCGCTCGAGCTCCTCCAGCAGGAGCTTCTCCTCGACGCGCACGCGAGAGAGGAGCACACCGACGGTCGGTTCACTCACCCCAGTCTTCTTCGGCCTCCGGCGCCAGCGCGAGCGCGACCGGCCCGATGGCGGTCACCTCGAGCTCGGCACCGCAGTCCGGGCACGACACGATCTCGCCTTTCACAGCATCCGCACCGACGGCCACGTCGCCGTCGCATTCGGGACACTTGCTCGTTGCGGACACCCTGTGCCTCCCTCAGCTGATACGGGTCCCTCCGGGAGATCAAGCGGGTCCCTCCGGGAGATCAGGAGGGAACTTTAGCTAAAGACCGGCTCGTGCGCGGGCTTTGTCCGCATACATGCGCTCGTCCGCTTTCGCGATGAGCTGGTCGGTGAGCAGCCCGTCCTCAGGGAACGCGGCGATGCCGTACGACACCCGCGGGAGCGCGTGCGGAGTACCGGCCCACATGTAGGTCTGCTCGGGCATCTCGCGGCGCAGCCGCTCGACGAGCGTGCGGGCTGCGTCGGGAGCGGTGCGCGGAAGGAGCAGCACGAACTCGTCACCGCCGAACCGTGCGACCACGTCCTCGGTGCGGGCGGTCGCGCGCAAGGTCCCGGCGACACTCCGGAGGACCGAGTCTCCGACGAGGTGGCCGGCGCCGTCGTTCACGCCCTTCAGGCCGTCGACGTCGCAGAGGATCACGCAGAACGCGTCGCCATGACGGCGAGCCTCGGCAGTCTCGGATTCGAGGCGCTCCACGAGCACGCGGCGGTTGGTGAGGCCGGTGAGCGGATCATCGCTCGCCAGCCTCTGGCTCTCGCTGAGCAGCCGGGCGTTCGCGATCGCGATGGCCGCCTGGGCTGCGTAGAGCTGGAACAGGCGCAGCGTCTCGCTGCCCCAGTGGCGGCTCCGCCCGGAGTAGAGCGTCATGGTGCCGACGAGCTCGCCGTGGGCGATCAGGGGAAGAGCCAGCGCGGACTTGATGACGGCGTGGAGGAGCGGGTTGGAATCGGCGTGCGTGCTGTAGTCGGTCGTCACAGCGGGCTCGCGGGTCCGCACACACTCGAGCGCGATCCCGACGAGCGGATCTCCGGTGGTGTCGCGCAGCTCCGGCATCTTCGAGTTATTGATCGCCCGGATGACGAATCGCCCATCGCTATCGCGCAGGGCGATCATCGCGCCGTCGGTCTGGGTGAGCCGGGTCGCGTTGTCGACCGCGAGCTTCGCCAGATCGTCGAGGGAGATCTCCCCGGCAGTGGCGAGGCCCACCTCATAGAGGGCGGCGAACTGGGCGGCACGCCGGCGCTCCCGGATGCCGAGCCTCCAGTTGGAATACAGCGCCAGGCCCGCGCGGATCGAGAGAACGATGATCGTGAGCGCGACCGCCGCGGCGATGATCGGATCCGTGGCGGTCTGCTTGTCGAGCTGGCTCGCGACCAGGATGCCGGCGGCGGCGAAGGCCACGGCGCCGGGCAGGAGCATCCGGGAGAACTGCACGACCGACGCGGGGACGATCGCGGTCGCCTCGCCCGGAGCGTCCTCGGCCCACTGTCGGCCGGCGATACCCACACCGAGCATGCCGAGCATCCAGCACAGATCGACGATGCCGCCTGGCTGGAAGGATCCGTGCGTGAAGTCGGGCAGCCAGAGGACGAACCCGACCGTGTTGAGGGCGATGCCGCTGAGCAGAAAGAGATGCGAGCGTCGGGCCTGCTGCTGCGAGAGACCCCAGAACATCGAGAGCGCCGCGCCGGTCGCCGCCACATAAAGGATCGGGTATGCGAGACCGGTGATCAGCGCGGCGGGCATGCGGATCATCTCCGGCCCGAAGAGGTCGGACACGTACAGCGCGATGCCGGCGAGCATCGTGAGCACGACGGCGCTCACATCGAGCACGAGTGCGTAGATCGCGAGTCGCTGGCCCTGCCGCAGCAGGAACGATGCGCAGCCAAGGAGCAGGAACACCGCTGCGGTGAGGAATCCGGCGTCGGACGGGGCCGGCACTGGCGCGACGACCCCCGCGATGTCGTAGGCGTCCCAGAACAGCTCGGCGATCGTCCACGAGACGACGCCGATGAAGATCAGGACCCAGGCGCGTCGTTCGCGACGGCCCGGGCCGAACGCGGCGCCGGCCGTCCCGACGCAGGCCCCGAGCGCGAAGCCGGTCCAGCCGACGTCCGCGATGATGTGCCGCCACTCGCCCGGCCCGACGAGCCGTTCGGCGAGGTACACGGCGAGGGCACCGACGATACCGATGATGAGCGCCTGCCGGGTCCTGAGGTCGGCTCGTATCACCGGGATGACGCTAAGACGGCTCGTTTGATGGTGGAAGGGGTCAAGTGGTAATCACCCGCCGGACCCCCGCGGGGGAGGACGGGTCCCCCGTCAGGATGCGCTCGCCGGCGTTCCTACGCCGTGGGCGCGAAGTAGGTCGTCGCGTTGCAGACGCCGCACCAGCCAACGACGAGCTCGCCGATCAGCGATCCGCCAAGCGGAGTGAGCCGGCGGATGAAGGCCTTGCAGCCTGGGCACTCGGCATGCCCGGCGAAGAGCTCATCACGATCGATCCGAACGTTGCCCACCGGGACGCCGGGAGAACGGACCGGGGTCCGGACGCTCGCGGTGTCCACGGGAACAAGTGATATCGCCAGGTGGCCTCCTCGTACGACGAGATCGACGTCGTACAAGCGACTAACGGGTCAGTACGCGGTCTGACAGTCCCGTTACGAGATCGTTGGGTGGCGATGGCAGCGTCGTTCTGTGAGCCAGGAGGGATTCGAACCCACGACCAAGGGATTAAGAGTCCCCTGCTCTACCGCTGAGCTACTGGCCCGTAGACACAAGGGTACCGAAGACAGCATCGCCGCGGGTATCCACCGCGGCGATGCGACCGGTCGAGATCGGCCGCTGTCAGGAAGCGCCGATCTTGAAGATCTTCGTCCCGCACACCGGGCAGAGACCCTGGGTCGCCGGGCGACCGTTCTTCATGGTGATGGCCTTCGCGTCCTTGATCTCCCGCGAGGCCTTGCACTTCACGCAATATCCGGAAGCCATGCCGCACCTCCACGCGCGATCTGACGCGACGCTCGGGCGGCCCGCCGCCACCCGAGGCGGCGGGTATCGTACCCCCACCCACCATTTGTCTCCGGACCACGAATTCCGCTGGCCCGGAACGACAAATGCCCCAGGAACCACAAAACCCCGCCACAAGGGCAGGGCTTCGTGGTGAGGAAGGGAAGGGTTGGGAAGTCTTGTTACGTGCCGACCTGATTTGCATGCGGCGTGCCAACCGGGAAAGGGGCTGAAACCTGCGCGCTGAGACCCTCTCCATCGGGACGGAGCTCCTGCTCGGGCAGATCGTGGATACGAACGCCGCGTATCTGGCCGGCCGTCTTGCCGGCCTGGGGATCGACCTGCTCCACCAGTCGACGGTCGGGGACAACCTCGGGCGGGCGACGGACGACCTCCGGCGAGCGATCGGCCGAAGCGATCTGGTGATCTGCACCGGCGGGCTCGGACCGACCGAGGATGACCTCACCCGCGAGGCGATCGCGGCCGCTCTCGGCGAGACGCCGGCCGTGGATCCGGAGCTCGAGGGGACGCTGCGCGACTGGTTCGGCGGTCGCGGGATCAGCATGCCCGAGCGGAACCGGAAGCAGGCGTGGCTCATCCCCTCGGCGCGGGCGCTGTCCAATCCGCTCGGCACGGCGCCCGGCTGGGACGTCCGGTCCGGGACCGCCCGGATCATCGCGATGCCCGGCGTCCCGCGCGAGATGACGCGGATGTGGGAGGTCGAGGTCGAGCCCACCCTGGCGGAAGGTCAGGCCCTCAGATCACGGACCCTCAAGATGCTCGGCATCGGCGAATCGAGCGTCGAGGAGGCCCTTGATGAGCTGGTGCGCTCGACCAGCCCGACGGTCGCGACGTACGCGAAGAACGACGGGGTCCACATTCGCGTGACGGACAAGGGCCCCGACGCGGCGGCGGTCCTGGCGCGGATCGCGACCATGGAAGGGACGATCCGCGATCGGATCGGACAGCACATCTGGGGCACTGATGGTGACACCCTCGGCAGCGTCGTCGGCAACGCGCTGAGCGCGCGCGGCTGGCGGCTCGCGGTGGCCGAGAGCCTCACCGGTGGCGAGATCGCGCGGGCGCTCACGGAGACCGTCGGGGCGACGGGCTGGCTTGCTGGGGCCGTCGTACTACCGGCGGCGGATGCAGCAGCACTCGAACGGCACGCATCCGCGCTCGGCGGAGACGTGGTGTGCGTCGCGCCGTCAGGTGACAGCGAAACGACCCTGACCGTGCGGACCCCCGATCGCGACGTGCGCCGCTCGACGATCCGTTATCGGACCGAGAGCGAAGGGCGGCGCCGTGCCACCCTCGCGGCGCTCGACCTCATCCGTCGCGCGCTCCTCTAGCCGCCACCACGATTCAGCGACGGATCGGGGAGGGACTCGGGGTGCGCGACGCCTGCCGCTTCGCCTTGGCTGCGGCCTCGAGGGCCTTCTCTGCAGCTTCCCGCGCCTTCTCGGCGGCCTGGCGGGCTGCACTCGGATTGGCCGGCGGCGTGAGGGCCGCGCGGGCGGTGGGGTCCCCGGCCCGCGTCGGCTCGGGCGTCACGGTCGGGCGGGTCGTGGCGACCGGCTGCGGCCGAGTGCTTCCCGTGGCCCCGACCGGGAGGGCGGTCGCCCGCGGCTCTTCAGTGCGCGTGGCGGTCGGGCGCGGCGTCGCTGACCTGGTCGGGTCGGCACGGCGAGCACGGTCACCTGCCACGTTCGCGAGCTTCGCGGTGAGCGCGGCCGCCTGATCGGCGATGCGCGTCGCAGGTGAGTCCTTGCTCGCGGCAGCCGCGGTCCCGACCGCAGCGAGCACCTCAGCCGTCGTGGTCGTACGTGGATCGGCGGCGAGGTGGGTCGCGGTGATCGCGACCCGCTGCTGGCTCGCGCCGAGCGTCACCTGCATCTGCGCGACGAGCGCAGCGGTCCGCGGATCGGTGCTCTCGATGCTGGCGAGGTCTGCCGCCGCATCCGCGAGCGAGCTGCCGTACGCGGCGGTCGCGATGATCGCGTCGTCCTCACGGCCCGCGGACGCCAGGCGTTCGGCCTCGTCCAGGCGGTGCTCGGCGATGGACAGCTCGACGCTCGCTCGATCCTCCGGACTCATGGCGACCGCGAGTCGGAGCTGTTCGCCGGCGAGCTTGAGGCCGTAGAGGATGTCGTCTGGCAAGGTATCGGCGCTCGCGACGGTGGCGCCGCCCACGAGGCCAACGGCGAGGACGCCGACCGCGAGCGTCCGGACGAGCATCGGCGCCGGCTTCCCGAGCACTGCGAACACGCCATAGACCCGGTCGGCGAGCGTCGGCTTCGCCGGCTCGAGCGCTGCGAGGACGGTGTTCCGCATCCGGGCGCGACTCGTGGGGTCGAGCCGGAGCTCCCGCCCGCGCAGGCGCAGGGCGGCGGCGACCGCCTCGCGGAGGATGGGGTCCCGGACCTCCTCGAGGCGCCGGACGCCCCGAGCCACAGCGTCAAGGTTCTCGGTGAATTCGGTCCGCCGGTGTCCGCTCATCAGGCCTCTTAACGCCCCGGCTGGCCGGTCCGATACGCCACCCGGTCGGGCCGCCCCGGGGGAGCATGAGGCGCCCTGGAACGGGGCTCGCTAGCGGACCGGGCCGCCCCAGACGGGCACGTAGTGGCTCGTAAAGGTCTGGGCGTGGATGACCTGGTCCCCCTCCCAGACGGTCCAGGTGAGGGAGACGTCTCGGCCCTGGGTGACGCCACCGGGCAGGTACGCCGGATCGGCGGGCTGGTCCGGCGCCGGATTCGTGAGGTTGTACTGGTAGGGCGCCCCGACGACCACCCGCCGCCCGGTCGGCACGGTGATGAGATCGAACCGTAGCGCGGT
Organism: Chloroflexota bacterium; assembly: GCA_031364525.1. Classification (GTDB taxonomy): domain Bacteria; phylum Chloroflexota; class Limnocylindria; order P2-11E; family P2-11E; genus UBA4735. The sequence goes on from JANLWM010000061.1 coordinate 20,439, forward strand.
GTCGTAGGGGTAGGCCTTGATCAGCACCGGGTACTGCGTGTCATTCCTCCGGCGGAAATCGACACCCGGCTCGAAGAC
>JANLWM010000093.1:0-2539 GCA_031364525.1 Chloroflexota bacterium
CTCGAGACGCTCGACGAGCGCTGGAAAGCCGGCTCGTTCCGCTATCTGATGCCCGACTTCCGCGCGCGGGTCCACGCCGGCGAGACATTCGTCATCGCAGGCGACCGTTTCGCGATCGGGAGCTCGCGCGAGATGAGCCCGGCGGGTCTCAAGGCCGTCGCCGAGGAGGCCGGACTCGAGATGGTCATCGTCTGCGGGAACAACATGGGTGACATCTTCCGCCGCAACGCCTTCAACCTCGGGCTGCAGGTCGTGCAGTCCCCCGACGCGGTCGACGATGCGAAGGACGGTGACGCGTTCAGCTTCGACCCGGCGTCTCGCCGCCTCGCGAACGAGACCCAGGGGAAGACGTACGATCCGCTCCCGCTCACGACGAAAGAGGATGAGATCCGGCGTTCGGGCGGCATCTTCACGATCGGCCGGCGGGAGTTCGCGGAGTCGGTGCGGCGTCCACCAGAGATCGCCTGGCCTGACGACGAGACCGCGCGACGCATGACGACGACCGAACGGATCCTCTGGGCCCACCGGGTCGACAAGGACGCCGAGGTCACGCCGGGGGCGACGCTTCGGGTCTACGCCGACCTGCTCCCGGCATCGGACGGCACCGCGCCGTTCTCGATCCACACCTTCAACCAGATAACCGGCGGGGACACCATCCATCCCCGCCAGATCGCGGTCGCGAACGACCACTTCGTGTTCACCCGCAAGGACGCGGACGACAAGCAGACGGCCATCGGGAAGGCCTTCGCCGGGAAATACGGGATCGAGCGGCCGTACTACGCGACCCCCGGTGATGGCATCTTCCACTTCTACTTCCCGGAGCAGGGGCTCGTCTATCCCGGTCAGTTCGTCGCCGGGGCAGATTCGCACTCTCGCGCGTATGGGGCCTACGGCGCGGTCGGGATCGGCGTCGGCTCGACCACCCTCGGCTTCGGCTGGGCCACCGGCTATGTCTTCTGCACCCTGGCCAAAGCCCGCCGGGTCGTGTTCACCGGAAGGCTGCAGCCATGGGTGAGCGGGAAGGACATCGTGCTGAAGCTCCTCGAGCGATGGGGCACGGCCCAGTCGCAGGGGATGTCCGTTGAGTTCGTGGATGCCGAGCGGCAGCTGCCGATCGCGTATCGCAACACGATCGCGAACATGATGGCGGAGGGCGAGGCCCAGAACGGCATCTTCGCGGCCGACGAGCGGACCGCCGCCTGGTACGCGGAGAAGGGCATCTCGCTCCCCTACCCGCTCGTGCAGCCGGGGCGCGACGCGCAGTACGAGATCGATGAGATCCTCGACCTCTCGGACGTCGTGCCGATGATCGCGAAGCCCTACTCGCCCGGGAACGCGTTCCCGGCCGAAGCGGTCGCGACCGAGCACCTCACGTTCGACAAGGCGTACATCGGCTCATGCACGAACGGCAGCTACGACGACCTGCTCCAGGCCGCGCTCGTGATCCGCGACGCCCGCGCAGCCGGTCACACGAAGGCCGCGACCGACTTCGTGATCTTCCCCGGATCCGGCGCGGTGAAGGACTCGATCGAGCGTCCTGAGCCGCGACTTGCAGGCGAGTCGATCGGTGACGTGCTCCGCTCCGTCGGGGCCGAGATCCGGATGAGCTGGTGCGGCCCGTGCTTCGGTCAGGGCGACGATGCGCTCGCATCGGGTCAGCGGGCGATCACGTCCTTCAACCGCAACTGGCAGAACCGCATGGGCGTGGGCGGCGAAGGCTACCTCGCGAGTCCCGCCGTGGTCGCCTCGTCCGCGCTCTTGGGATACATGGCCCCGCCGAGCAGCCTCGCCCTGAAGTGGGAGCCCGAGCGGCACGGGATCTAGCGCGGTCGCCTACCGCCCGCGCAGCTCCCTGACGACGACCGCGAACGGCTCGAGGGCCTTCTCCGGCAGGCCGTAGTACGTGATCCCGAGTCGCTCGCGGCGCTCGAGCAGCTGGCGCACAAGGTCCGCGACCGACCCGTAGAGGAAGAACGGCGAATCCACGAGCTGCGCCGCCGTGCCCTTGAGTCGGGTCGCCAGAGCGTCGAGCAACGACCGTGGCTCGTCGGTCACGCCGGCGTCGATGATGAAGACGTTGAGCTCCACGTCCGCGAAGCGCTCGCCGAGCGCGGCTCGCAGCGCGTCGAGCTTGCGCTGGGTCGCGCCCGTGGTCAGATCGCTGAGGACCGGGTGGCCGTCGACATTGAACTGGGGATTGAGGGCGATGATGTCCGCGTGCTCCGCGGCGAAACGGAGGATCCGCGGACCGCCACCCCCGATCATGAGCGGGGGCCGGCGCCGCTTCGGCACAAGGCGGGCGCCGTGGACGGTGTAGAACGCACCGCTCGCGTCGACGGCATCCTCCCCGAACAGCCGGTCCAGGAGGCGCACCGCTTCGATCATCCGTGACACCCGCACGCCGGGCCGGTCGTAGGCGATCCCGAGCATCTCGTAGTCCCGGACGTACCAGCCTGCCCCGAGCCCGAGCTCCACGCGGCCCCCCGAGAGGTGATCGAGGGTCGCGATCTCCTTCGCCAGCATGAGCGGGTTCCGGTAG
>JANLWM010000118.1:0-3109 GCA_031364525.1 Chloroflexota bacterium
CGTGCGGGCCGCCCACATCGAGAAGCCGATGCCCCCGACGACGAGCCCGAGGCCGGCCCAGCGCACGGCGTCCGGGAACGCGAGCTCCGGTCCCGGCCGAAGCGCGATGACGACGTACGGGACCCAGATGAAGAGCGGCAGATACTGCGCGACCGCGTTGCCGCGCCGGATGGTCGTCCGGCCGCGCCGGACGCGTGCCCTGAGGCGCTCGGCGACGAACGCATACGCGAGGAAGCTCAACGCGCTGGTCCACGCGACGAGCTCACCGCTCACGGCTTCACGATGAACCACTCATGGTCGACATCCTGACCGTTCGCCTGATCGGTGCCCGGCGGGTCCTCGATGTACAGATACAGCGGCAGGTTCTCGTACGTGAGCTGCCGCGTGCCGTCCTTGCGCGTCACCGACCCGAACGAGTTGCCAGGGAACGTGTGACTCAGGGTCGGCGTATGCGTGATCAGGAGCGGCGGCCAGTTCATGGCGCAGATGTCGTAGCAGACGGTCTGACGCGGGATGTCCTTCGTGTAGAGGTAGACGGTCATGCCGTCGGCCGTGATGACGTCGCCGAGCTTCGCCCGCGGCGCGACGCCGATGATCGGATCGGTCTGGCGCGGCTGCTTCGGGATCGCAACGCTCGTGCAGCTGACGACCACGATCAACAGGAGTGACGCGAGCAGCCTCACCGGGGGACCTCCGTGATCGCGTGGCGGCCGACCCAGCGCGGCTTCAGCGGCTGGGAGGCGTAGTCGTCCTTCCGCACGCGAAAGCCGGTGAAGAAGCCGAGCACCGGATCGGCCGGGTACCCGGCCTCGACGAGATCGTCGAACAACGGGCCGGAGCGGACCGCCTCGATCGCGATCGCCTCCTCATCACCGGGCTCGCGGGGCGTCTCGACGAGCCACGCTGAGAGGTACTGCGGCTTCCCCTCTTCCATGAAATACACGTGGATCGTGTCGCCGACCTCGATCTACTACACGCTGCCCACCCGGTCGCCGTCCACGTTGTGCAGCGTCCGCCAGAGGAATCCGTGATCGCGCAGGAAGCCCTCGGTCCTCGGGCGATCGGTCCCTTCATCGGTGCAGCGATACGCCCACTGGGCCGTGCCGCGGGTCTTCTTCATGCGAGGGCATCCCGGAGCGCTTCGGCGGCGAGACCGTTGCTCCCGTCCTCGTCGTGCCGGAAGTACGCGTACACGTCCTTCCCGGACGCGAGCACGCCTTTCAGCCGCTCGGTCCAGGTCGCGATCGCGGCCTCGTCGTAGCCCTCGCGCGCGCGGAGGCGCACGTACGCGAAATCGGACGTCGTGCCGATGGTCTCGACCGGGCTCGGGGACTTCTCCCCCTCCCCGTGGACGAGCGCAACGTTGCGGGCGCGCAGCAGGTCATACACGTCGTCCGCGTACCAGGATCCGTCGCGGACCTCGAGCGCGCAGCGCATCCCGTCGGGGAGCGCGACGACGAACATCGAGAGCAGCTCGTCGTTCCGTTTGAGCCACGGCGGGGTCTGAAAGAGAACCGGCCCGAGCCGGTCGCCGAGCGGCTTGACCGCGTCGAAGAACGTCGGCAGCGTCGTGGCCGGCTCCTCGAGCTTCTTGATGTGGGTGATGTACTGCGACGCCTTCAGCGCGAACACGAAGTCGTCCGGGGTCTGTTCCTTCCAGCTGTCGATGTTCCGCTGGGTCGGGAGGTGATTGAAGGTGTAGTTGACCTCGTTCGTCTTGAGGCGCGTCGCGTAGTGGCGGAGGAGCTCCTTCGCCTTCACGTCGGCGGGGTAGAACTTCTGCTTCCAGCTCGCGTACGCCCATCCGGACGTGCCAACGAATGCTCGGGCCATCAGTCGCCCCCGCTGTGCTGGCCGAGCACCGCGTACGCGATGCCGGCGACGAGCGAGTTGGAGCGCTTGAGGGCGGCGAGGACGTCGAGGTGGATGCTCGAGGTGTCGATCGTCTCGCGGAGCCCCTCATGGAGCCGGTCCATGTGGGTCTGGCGCAGCCGGCGCTCCATGAGATTGATGTTCGATTTGTGGCGCACGACCTTTTCGGCGATCCCGTGATCCTGGGTCGCGACCGCGCTGATCGCAAGCTCGAGGTTCTCCACCACCTTCGTGTGCAGATCCACGATCTCGGCCCAGCCCTGGCCGCTGAAGCGGTAGTGGCCGCGCATCTTCTTGTCGGCGAGCTCCATGAGGTCCTTCTCGATGACGTCGCCGATCTCCTCCAGGTTCACGACGGTGAAGAGGAGCGCGGACTCCCGCTGCGACTGCTCCTCGGTGAGCGACTGCTCGCGGAGCTTCACCACGTACTGCTTGATGTCCTCCTCGAGCCGGTCGATGAGGTCGTCGCGTCGGATGATCTCTTTCATCATCCGCTCATCGTCGCGCTCGAAGACGGTGATCGAGTCGCGGAGCGACTGCAGCACCGTGTCGCCCAGGCGCAGCACCTCGCGCGTCGCCTGCCCGAGGGCGACCGCGGGCGTGTCCAGCACGTTCGGGTTGAGGTACATCGCGCCGACCTCGCGCTGGCCGGTGTCCGGGATGAGCCGGGTGAAGATGTCGGCCGCGATCCGCGTGCCCGGCAGGAACAGGAGCGCGAGGATTAGGTTGAACAATGAATGCGCGTTCGCGATCTGCCGGGCCGGATCGTCGGTCGTCTGGCGCACCAGGTCCGCGAACAGCACGCTGAACGGCAGGAAGATCAGTACGCCGACGACCTTGAACGTCGCATGCGCGGCCGCGACCCGGCGGGCCTCGGCATTCGCGCCTACCGCGGCGACGAGGGCGGTCGCAGCGGTGCCGACGTTCGCGCCGAAGATCATCGGCATCGCGCCATCCAAGTTCATGAGCCCGCTCGCCGCGAAGCTGAGCGCGATGCCGAGGGTCGCCGCGCTCGAGCGCACGATCGCGCTGAACACCGCCGCCAGCAGGAACAGGATGAGCGGCTGGGCGACGAGGGCCTGGAAGAGGTCGCCGAACAGCGCGCTCTCTTTCAGCGGTACTGTGCCATCGGCGATGAGCTTCATCCCGAGGAACAGGAACCCGAAGCCGAGCACGGCCTGCCCGACGTACTTGATCGTGCCGCTGAACGCCGTGTACACGAGCCAGCCCAGGAAGA